>CAYZJP010000114.1:7008-16084 GCA_964478755.1 uncultured Klebsiella sp. | reverse complement strand
CGTCAGACAGCGTTTCGCTTTTCACGTTCAAGGGTTTTGGGATAGCCTCTAGTGATATGTCGAAAAAATATTGTCCCATCCTCCCATCTGACGAAACTTATTACATGTCAGGTGCTGGTTGACGCTGAAGTGACAATACCAGCCAAATAACCAACCGCTGTCGGATGGCCCATCTACGTATCCGCTTTTCATGTAAATCGAATTTGTATCCCATAGCCATTTTTCTATAACCGATACGTTCATCTCTTGATAATACGGCGAACTCCAACTCGTTGCTCCATTTGTCCGATAGTTGTAGCCCTCGCCGAACCAATATCCGGGGCCCGGAGGCAGTGTAGGAAACCCCGTGGTGTTATCATAACTATTATTGATCTCGAATTGTGATGGGATCGGACGGGACAAGGCCAGGTCGATGGCGATGCCCGTTGCCCAGTCTTGGACATACACGGTGGCGGTGCCGTTGGTGGCGCTGGAGCCGGCGATCACGTAAGACCAGCCGTGACTGCGTTGCGGCATGGCGAAGGCGATGAGTAACAAGCAGGCTGATACTATTCTTTTCATGTTGTTGTTGGTTGATTGGTTTGTGTTTTGTTGACCGAAATCCAAATCAGCGCTTGTGCGGACACGGCTCACCCTGGAATCGTGGCGCTAAAGGTGTCGCTCCACGGGCCGGGCTCGCCGCGGGGGTTGACCCAGCGGAGCCAGTAGTGGGCGGTCTTGCCCGCGTCGGCCCCGGCGTGCTCCACCAGCTTGGGCGAGGCGGTCTCGTTGCCTTCGTAGCTCAGTTCCTCGGGGCTGACTGGCGGTGCTCCGCCCACCTTGCTCCAGACTTCGCACGCGGCCACACCGGCGGGTTTGGCCTTGGAGGTGGGCTTGGCCTCGTCGCGGAAGTTGATGATGTGGCTGAGACGGCGGCTGGGATCAATGGTGGCCACGGGCTTGGTGGTCGGCACGCCCACGCGGGTGCGGGTGCTGACGTGGACGGGAATCTTCATCGCCTGCCGCTGGGTGTCGGTGATGCTCTCGCTGGCTTGGAAGCGCCCGGCGAACGCGCGGATGGAGGCTTCCAAGGGGGTGCGGGCATCCTCCTTGGCCTGCGTGGCGGCGGTGGCGACCGTCTGCGCAGCGGTGTGCGCGGCGAATGTATTAACCCAAGTGGTCTGCTTGGCAGTGAGGGCGGTGGCCTCATCGGCGGTCACACCAAGGTCGGTCTTGTTGGTGACGACATAGCCGACGAAGCCGTCCTGGAAGGTGTCGAACTTGTCGTCGGGAGCGGGAACGTAATCAGCGGGCATGGTAGTTGGAGGAATGAGGGGTTTAGGGGGTCAGGGACAGGGTTTGGTGAAGCGTGCCTAACGCAAGTCATTGCAATGAGGATTATTGCGACGGAATCGGCCCATCGTCGGCAGGCTCCAAGAATATTTTCCTAAGCTCCGGGATTCGTTCCCGGAGGTTAGGGAAAGGTTACCGAAGCCTCGGGCATGATTGCCGGAGGTTCGGGAGCAATTCCTGAAGGCTGCGGAACGGATGCCGGAGGTTCGGGAACCAGCGCGGAAGGCTCGCGACGGAATGCGCAAAGATCTGGACAGGACGACGGGGAGCCAACGCGGACTCTGGAAAAAGATGCACCCGATCCTTTTTTCGACTTCCGCTGCAACCTGTATGCTGCGCTCCATAAGATGATGGGCGCAGTTTCTAGCGGAAGCGCGGCGAACGGTCACGTCGCCCAAAGGGGCGACATGATGTGCGGCGGGGAAATCAACGCGCGCACTCGTGCCAGCGCACCACTGCCTGGGCGATGCTGTGCATGCCGAGTTTTTTGAAGAGGCGGTCCTTGTGCTTCTTGACGGTGTTGCTGGTGATGCCAAGCCGGTCCGCCGCCTCCTTCACGCTGAGTCCCTCGGCGAAACAGACCCACACGGCCCGCTCGCGCGGAGCCAACCGGACATCCGGTGGCAGCGGCCTGACTGGGGCGTGCAAGTGCTTCACGAGCTGCCGCGCAGCCAACGACGAAAGCGGCAGCTCGCCCGCGTGGGCCTCGCGCAGACGCGGGGCGAGGTCGGCCAGCGGCATGGTCTTGTGCAAAAAGCCGTCGGCTCCGATTCGGATGGCGGACGCGGGCAGCTCCTCGAGTTTGTAAGCCGTGATGATCACGATGCGCAGCGCGGGGCGAAGTGCTTTCAGCCGCCGCGCGAGTTCGATGCCGTTCATCCCCGGCAATTGCCAGTCCACCAGCGCGAGATCGGGCGGACGACGCTGCCGGGCAACCCACGCAAGCGCAGACTCGGCATCGTGGAAGATGGCCAGACAGTGAAAGCCGCGTTTGTGGGTGAGCCAGCGCCGCCAGACTGCGCAGATCTCCGGGTCGTCATCTACGATGATGAGAGTGATACGACGCCGCAAAACTACATCCTCCACTTGTGATGACCGCTTTCAGAAGACTCAGTTAAGTCGTGCTGCAGTCAAGGGTTGACGTCGCGATACGGCGGGTTCCAGATGACTTCGTAGCCGTTGATGCGCTCGTTGCCGGCCGCACCGTTGGTAATGTCGAAACGCTGATAGTAAGCGACATGGCCATCACTGAACACAATGTTGCCACCACCATTCAAGAACCCGCCGGAGCTTCGGCCACCGTGTCGTGTGGTGAAACTGTTGTAGCGATTGGCAGGATTGACTGAGTTGAACTGGGCACCCCCAACCGTATTACCACCTTCGGAAAACGCGAACAAAGCGTCGAACATGGCCACGGTGCCCGTTGGCTTTGAAAGTTGAGTCAACCGGGTCATCAGCGGGTATTGGTAGCTGGCGGTGGTTGTGTTTTTCTTCAGGTCAATATTCATGCAATAGCTGAATAAACCATACTGGCCGTTCAACGAGCCAAGGTTTGGAGCTTGCGCGTCCGTCCCACTGAGACGGGCAGCCGGGCAATGGTAGATTTTTCCTTGGCCGCCGGGGAACGGCAGACCCGCCATGTTCACCTGCACATTGGGACTCCCCGCAGCGCCGATCGCGAGAAAGTAACTAGAAAGCGGCTTGTCGACGATTTTCCCCAAGGAATTGAACCATGCGGCGGAATCCGTGGGGTGTCCGTCGGGTCCGGGAACATTCGGGTAAGTCCCATTAAAGTTGGGGGCGGTGCCCGTAGCCATGCCGTCACGCGGCAGTCGTTCGTCGTTGTCACCGGTGTAAACCTGGGTCGCAAGTCCCCACTGCTTCATGTTGGAAAGACAGCTTGCCTGCTTCGCCTTGTCCTTCGCCTTGCTCAATGCCGGCAGCAGCATCCCCGCAAGGATCGCGATGATCGCGATGACGACAAGCAGTTCGATGAGAGTGAAGGCCAGGCGGAGTCGGCCGCCGGAGGAGGGAGCGGGCTGGTTCATGAGGTTGGCTGTTGCGTTGGTTGAGGCGCTTGCGTGTGTCAGTTTCCTGACGCTCGACGGTCGAACCGTAGTCAGGCGGTCTGGCCGCTGCAAGCGCAGTTTCGTTACGGCCAGGTGAAAATTTTCCGGGACTCCCATGCACGCCTCGACTGTGCTTCCGGCTCAGGGTTGAAAATCGCGGTGCTTCGGATCGCCGGCGGCTTCGAGGTAGGCGAGGAGGTCGAGGATTTGTTCGAGGCGCAGGCCGTTGAGCAGGCCGCTAGGCATGGGCGAGACATCGGAGAGGCGGCGCTCGCGGATGTTCGCGAGCGGAACTTCGACGAGCTTTTCCTCCAGCGGGTTTGGGCGCACGAAGAGCTTGCCGTCGGCTTCGCGTTCAATCATCCCGCTCACATCGTCGCCGTCCTTCAGGAGCAGGCGGGGCTGGCGGAACTTCTCATCTATCACCGCGCTCGGCTCAAGGATGTGGAAGAGCAAGTCGCGCCGGCTGAAGCGCGCGCCGACAGCCAGCAGCTCCGGGCCGATGACGCTGTTCGGGAACGCGGGATCGTTGCTCACGCGATGGCAGTGGACGCATTGCGCGATGAGGAGCGCCGTGCGCGCGCCTTCGTAGCTGCGGACCTTGCCAACTTCGGCGAGGCGCGGTTCGAGGTCGGCGAGCTTCCAGTCCTTCACGAAACGCGGCGGTGGCGCGGTGAAGGCCGCAGTGCGATTCGTGACGTTGAGAACTGGCGCGAGGACGACGCGTTCCTCGGGCGTGAGGGAGGCGAGGAGTTCCTTGCGGACGTTCGCGATGGACGTGAAGTAGGTGCGGCCGCCGGACAGTCGCTCGGCGCGGTCGAGTGCGTCGAAGACGGCGCGGCGCGCGTCGGGCGTCCAGCCCTCGCGGGCGTAGCGGAGGTAGAACGGGTAGTGCAGCAGGTCCTCGCTCGCGGTCGCGGCGCGCAGCAGCGGCACGGTCTTGGCCACGACCTGCGGCGAGCGCAGATAGACCAGCAGCTCGACGAGCATCTGGTTCACGCGCGGGCTGGCGTTGGGATAAAGTGGTTCCAGCCAGTTCAAGGCGGCTTGGCGCTGGGCGTCATCGGGCGGGCCGAGGCGGATGAAGGTGAGGGCTAGAACGCGAAGAGCGACGATCTGAACGTCTTCGCCGGCGACCCGTTCTTGGAGCAGACGGTTTAACAGCTTCGCTTTAGATTCCGGTGCTGTGCTGCGAGTAAGCGCAAGGCTGCCGAACAGAAGGGAATATTCGTTGCTAGAAGATAAAACTGCGCGCTCCCACTCCTTCGTCGGGAGCCGCTCGGTTGCAAAGTTCGCCGCGTGCCGGATCCAACGATAGGGCGAACCCATCGCCAGTAGGTTCTTAGATACGGCGCTCTCAACCGTGAAAAGTCCTGAAGGCGACGATTCTGCAATCACACGCCGCTCCAACAAGAGTCGAACGCGCTCAGCGAACGTCTGAAATTGGTCCGGTGCCATGTATTCGCCTCCGACTATCAAACCGTGGAGAGTATCTTCGGCAGCGGCAACGCTCGCTGGGTTGATGATCTTCTCCTCTTTAATCGCCGTCACCCGATACAACCCCGACTGCGTGCCGCGCCCGCCGGTCGTGAACCACATCGCGCCGTCCGGGCCGATGCACGCGTCGGTTACGTTCATCGGGCGGCCACCGACGAAGAGTTCGCTGGTGCCGGTGTAGCTCGCGCCTTGTGGCGTCAGGTGCACCGCGAGGATGCGCCCGTAAGCCCAGTCGCAAAGAAAGAGGGCCTTTTGATACTTCGCCGGGAACTTCGCGCCGTGGCCGAAGATGACGCCCGTGGGCGACGCGAGGCCGATGTCCACCACGCTCGGCAGCGTGTCGGGATACCACGCGGGCCAGCGCCCGGTGCCGCGCCGCCAGCCGTAGTCCGCGCCGGGCACGACGTGCAGCACGCGGTTGGGCATATACCACGGGCTGCCCACGTCCCACTCCATGTCGGCGTCGAAGGTGAAGAGGTCGCCGTGCTCGTTGAAGGCAATGTCCATCGGGTTGCGCAGGCCGCCGGCCCAGAGCTGCACCTCGCTGCTGTCGGGCTTCATGCGCAGAATGTGGCCGCCGGGCAGGAGTCCGTGGCCGTCGAACATGCCGGGTTCCCAGCGGCAGGGGATGAGGCGGTCGTTCGCGCAATTGGGCAGCGGCGAGTTGGTGGAAATTTTTTTCGGCACTTGCACGTTGTTGCCGTGCGCGATCCACAGCCCGCCGTCGGGGCCAAGCTTGAGGTGATTGCGCCCGTGGCCGACGCCGCCCTCGGTCTTGAGCAGCTCGGTGGTTTCATCGAACTGGCCGGTGCCTTTCGTATCGCGCAGGCGGACGAGGGTCTTGGAGTTGTTCGCGTTCGCGTAGAGCGCGCCGTGGGCGTAAAGCAGGCCGCGACATTCGAGCAAAGTGTCGTTGATGACCTCGACACGCGCGGGCCAGCCCAAGTAGGTCAGGCTTCCAGCCTGACTTTCTAACTTTCCAGCAGCGCCTTGAGGCGGAGTTGGGGAATTAGATGGAGAGGCAGGCGGGACGCCTGTCCTACTGTCGAAGGTCAGCCGCAGCAGCCCCTTCTTCTCGCGCGACAGCGTGAGCCGACCCTGCGGGTCGAAGGCGAGCGCGATCCAAGAACCTTCCTCGGGCCGCGCGCTGCGGACCAGCTCGGCCTTGAAGCCGGGCAACAGCGTGAAGGTCGCGGGATCCGTCGCCTGCGCTGCGCCAGAGGCGAGCTTCCAACTGTTGTAAGCATCAACCGCCTTGTCGGGTGCGAAGGGATTGTTCAGGCGCGCGTCGGTGCGGCCGAGGCTGCGGGCGGGCTGCGTGTTCGCACGCCAGGTCGCGTCCGAGATGAGCCAGCTTTGCCGCGCGAGGTCGGCGTTCAATTCGAGCAGCACCGCGAGCGATGCCGCGTTGGTCGGATTAAGCACGCGCACTGAAAGCAGATTCGTCTGGCCGGGCTTCACGTGCGCGGTCACATCGAAACCGGCAGCCTTGGCCGCGCCGGAGAGTTGCCCAACTTTCAGACCGTTGAGTTGCACGTCCGCCACGCCCTCCGCCACGCCGAGCAGCACGGACTTAAGCAGCGTCGCCGGCGCGAGGAATTCCTTCTGGAAGGTGACGGTCTGATTCGGTCGGTTGTCGCTGGCGGAGATCCACTCCGGCACGGGCGGGCGGTTGACGACCTGCGCGGCGGCGCGCGGAGTCAACGCACAGGAAAAAATCGCAACGAGCAGGAGTCGGAAAACGGGCTTCACGCCGACAGTAAATCCGCGCGGCGGCGGCGCGTCAACGCACCGTCGCAGAAGTTTGCGCTGAACTTCTCATGCCCTCTGGCAGCCGCGCGCGGATGGCCTCGACACGACGGCGGTTCACGCCGAGATCACTGTGGCCGACGCGCGAGGCGGAGCGGATATGAATGGTCTTGGTCGCCGCGTCGAGGTGGAACTCCACGTCGTCCACAAAACGGAAGATGAGGCTGCGAAACTCGAAGTGCAGGTAAACGTCCTGTTCGGTGATGAGCTTGGCGCGCGGCAATGAAGCAGCAGCCCGCCGCAGTTCCTCCTTCGCCGCACCGGCTGAACGGTCCAAGGCAAACGGCGCGATGGCGTGGCGCGGGTCGGTGGCGAGGCTGCTCACACAGTTCGGCGAGTCAGGACACGGAGCCAGCTTGCCGCCGGTGAGGCCGAGATTCGTTGGCGTGGAGCCAGTCATGGACAGCAACGCGAGCACTGCGATCACAACCACCACCGCCCGCAGGAGCCGGAGGACGACGCGACGGCGCAAGGATGGCTCGTTAGGCGCGGCCATCAGCGCACCGGACGGTTGCGGTGGAGGCTCGGGTAAAATCGCTTGTGGATTTCGAGCAGGCGCGACAGCTCGACGTTCGGGTCCGGGTGGTCGTCCACGCGCACGTCAATGTAGCGGTCGGTGGCGCGGCCGTAGCCGCCCTTCTCGCGCACGACGAGCAACGCGGCGGACTGGCGGCCACGGGAGTCGCCCCCCTGCCCTTCTCCGGCGTGCAGTGCGGCAACGAGCCAGTCGGCGAGTTCGCTGTCCTCGGCGGACTGTGCTTTCACGTAAGCCTCGGCCATCGCTTTCACGACGGCCTCTCCCACGAGGATGTTGCCCTGCACGGCGAAATTCGCGCGCACGATGTGGCCAGCCCACGCGTTGCACTTCACGCCGGTGTGGCTGGCGGCGCGGCCCTTGGCGTCCACGATGCCGAGCTGGCGGCTGTCGCGGCCCTCGTCGGTCTCGGTGAGCAGGCGGACGGCTTGCTCAGGCGTGCTGCCGTTGGCGAGCAGGTCGAGTCCACGCGGGCCGTAGGTGATGTTCGCTGAGGACTGCGTGGCGATGGCTCCAACGCCAGCACGCGCCCACGGGACGACGTTGCCGACGCCGAAGAACTTGCTGTGCACGGCGACGACGAGGTCGCCGGTCGCCGGGTCGAAGGCGACGATGGAGTAGGTGGCGATGATGGGATGGGCTGGGTTCATGCGTCGTCCGTGGTTCGCGCCGCGCTTGGTCGGAGGAGGTTTTCCTTTAACGCAGAGACGCAGAGGACGCGGAGAAACGCGGAGGAGATGATTGCTCCGCCGATAGCCGCCCTGCTCTCTGCGCATCTCTGCGTGCTCTGCGTCTCTGCGTTCATGGGAAGGCGATGGCGAATTGCGAGCTGAGTCACGCGGCAAGCCACTCGCGCAAGACGCGGAGATCCTGCTGCATCTTGACAATCATCGGCTTGCCCTCGCCGTGGTCGTATTCATGATGCTGGCAGATCGGGCCGTTGAAGGAAGATTTCTTGAGCCACGTGAAGAAATTCTTGTTCACCATGCCTTCGCCGAGCTGGCACCACTCGGCCTTCCAACCCTTGTCAGTCTTCTTCCAGGCGAAGTCCTTCACGAAGACGGCGCTCAAGTGCGGCTCCATCAAGCGCGCCTCGACGGGCCATGAGTAGCCGCCCTCAATCGTGGCGTGGCCAATGTCGAAGCAGGTGCCCATGTGCTTCGGGTCGAGATCGTGAATGAGATTCCAAATGTCCCAGACGGGCGCGCCGACGTAGTCCGCGCCGGAGTGGTTTTGGAATCCGGCCTGCAAGCCCAGCTCCCTGTTGAGCGCGGCGAGGTCGCGCAGCTCGGCGCGGATTTCGTCGAGCTGCGCGGGGATGGGTTTGTCCTTCGCGTATTTCCAGACGGCGAGGCGGTAGCGTTTGATGCCGAGCTTGGCGGCGGTGCGAAGGACTTTCTCCGTGAGCGGCTGCGACGGGTTTTTCACGTCGGTGGTGATGATGGTTATCTCCTTTCCCCGCTTGCGCAACGCCTCGACGAACTTGGGCAAGTCCTCCTCGACCCGCTCCGGCAGCCCCTGGCCCTTCGCGCCCCCGGGACCTTCGGAGCCGTTCCAGCCAATCCCCCCGGCCGTATCGGCACTTTGCCCGGGGGCCGGGGCAGGTCAGGGGAACCCGGTTGCAGCTCTCACAGAAATTTTGGGTCAGTGGCGTGATGAAGCCGAGCCGCCGCCCGGTCTCGCGGATCGTGACGTAGCGCGCCGGTCCGCCGGTGCGATAGTCGGTGTCCTCGAGCGTCCAGCGCTTGGCCAGATCGGCGCGCACCAGGCTGAGCGGCAGATACTGGTCGACGCGCTGCGGGCCGATGTCGCCCATCGGCATGACCTCGATGAT
>CAYZJP010000114.1:0-6998 GCA_964478755.1 uncultured Klebsiella sp. | reverse complement strand
GACGCGCTCCGGCAGCACCTGGCCCTTCGCGCGCACGGGACATTCGATGCCGTCCCAGCCAATCTCCGCGACGGTATCGGCAGTTTGCTCGGGGCCGAGTGACTGGAAGGGCTTCGAGAAGGCGATGATGGGCCAGCGCTTCACGGGCGCGGCGGCGGGCAAGGCCGGCGCGAGCGCGGCGAACGACGCGCCCGCGGTCAGTTGCGCGAAGCGGCGGCGTGACAAGTCGGTGGTATTCATGGCGTGAAGGCGTGTTGCGATGAACGGGATTTTGCGCGGTGATCTGGACAATGCAAGCCGGTTGAAAGCAGGCGTTCAACACTGCGCCGCTTCTTTTTCCGTGCAATCCCCGCCCACGCCGACTACTTCTTTCCGCCAGCAAGCAGGACGGCACGGCAGGCTCGCCGTTCATTCGACACGACCTTATGGCTGCGCGCGATTACCCACCGCACAATCCCGGCGATCCCCAACCCGGCCCCGGTCCCGCGCGTCCGCGCGAGTATGGTGTGCAGGACCCCAACGCGATCCCCATCCTGCAAAGAATGCTCGGGTGGGCACGGTGGATTCTGACGGCGCTGACCGTGGTCTATTGCGTCGCCTATCTGGCGCTGCTTTACGGCCTGGAGTTTCACGCCGAGGACTCGGAGTTCCTGAGCACGATGATGTATGCGCCGTCCTGGGCGTGGCTGCTGCCGGTCATCCCACTGGGTTTGCTGGCGATCTTCATTTACGCGCGGCTGCTGATCCCGCTCGGCCTGTGCGTGCCGGTGATGATCTTCGGCTTCATGGACCTGCACTGGCACAACCATGTGAACGCCATCAACCCGACCTTCAGGGTGGTCACGAACAACATCGGCCAGGACCACAACAAAAAATACAAGACCTTCGCCGAGCTGCAGAAGGCGGACATCATCGCCCTGCAAGACGCCGACGCGAATCGCGACGGTCAGGCAGCGGTCGGTTATTTCCCGAATCATTATGTCGTTGGGAAAGGCCAGTTCGTTCTGATCAGCAAGTTCCCCGTCCGGGCCGCCGGTGTGTTCGAGAACATGCCTGATCCGGCCGATCCGCGCCAGCAGGTCGCCGCGTGGTTCGAGGTGGACGTGAACGGCCAGACCATCATCGTCTTCACCCTGCACATGCCCACGCCGCGCGACCAGTTGATGGCGATGAAAAGCCTGAGCGGAGTGACGGCGTCGTTGGGCAAGAGCACCGGCAACAGCGGGAAAATCCGCACGGACAACGAGACGTTCTTCAAGCGCCAACAGCAGCTCGCCCAGCAGATGGTGCAGATCACCCGCCAGGCCAAAGTGCCCTTCATCGTCTGCGGCGATTTCAACGTGCCCACGCACGGCATCATCTATCACTTCTATCGTGACAACTGGATCGAGGCGTTCAACGAGCGCGGGCAAGGCGTGGGGGCCACCTTCCCCGGCGACGCCCACTTCCCCGCGTGGTTGCGGCTGGACAACATCTATTGCAGCAAGAAGGGCCTGCGCCCCATCCACGCGGAAGCGGAGGAAGACCGCGCGTCCCAGCACCGCTGCATGGCGGCGACCTTTGAGTTCGTGGACGGCATCCGACGGTAAAGCAAAACCGGCGCGAGCCTGGTGCCCGCGCCGGTCGAGACAGATTGAGGCCCCGTTCAGTTGAGGTAGATCAACTCGTTGCTCATCAGCAGCGCCTGCGTGAGGCGTTCCCACGGCGTGAACGGCTGCGCCTGCAGCTTTTCCTTCACCGGGCCACTGAATTCCTGCTGCGCGTTCCAGACGTATTCCTCGCCGGACTTCGCGCCGGGCATGTGGATGTTCGGAACCCAGCGGAACGCGTCGTCCTCTGAAGTCCCACGGCTCGTGACGATGAAGTCAATCGCGTCACCGCGTTTCACGGAGACGCCCTTCAAGTTCGTCACCACGTCTTTGCCCGCCGCCTGCCACGCGCCGAACTGTCCGCCCGTCGAGCGCGCAACAATGGCCTCAACTCCGTCTCCGGTCTTCGCGTCGTGCTCCAGCTTGCCTTCGATGCTGATGACGCCGTCGCGCGGCGCGATCCAACGGCGCACGACAGAATGCTTGTTGTCGCCGGGCACGCCACCGACCGCGTTGAGCGACACGGTGAAGGCCATGTTGCGCAGCGCGGGCAGCGCGGCGACGCCCTTTTCTTTCTTGGGATTGACCTTTTTCGCCTCGCCGGCCGCCTTGCGCAACTCATCCTTGTCGGCGAGCACCCACGAGTCACGGATGAACACGGGCATCGGCTCGAAGCCGACGAGCCTCTTTGCGTCAACGTCATATTCGCCGTAGCCGTAATGCCACGCGTGCAGGTCTGCGCCGCCCAGGGCGGGCTTGGCCTGCTGGTCCGCGATGTAGTCGAGCGCGAGTTTCAGCTCCGCCGCCGAAGGCGCGCGCTGGAAGAAGAGCTGGTAGATGAAGGCGATTTTCTCCTCGTCCTTTGCGCCGGAGATCAGCTCGGGCCGCGACGCGACATGTCGTGCCTGCTCGACCACGAAGCCGTTGTTCATCAGATAGAGCGCCTGGAGCGGCACGGTCGTAAGCACGCGCGACGGCGCGGTCATGTCCGGGTTCGCGAAGTCGAAGATGCGGAACGAGTCGGCGATCTTCACGCGGTCAATGTAGCCATAGACCGTGCGCCGCCCGGAGCCGGCCAGATCTTCCGACGGCCCGCCGCGCTCGTCGAACTCGTTCTTGCCCCCGAGCACGAGCAGCGTGTCGCGCAACGCCTCGAAGTCGAGCCGCTGCAAATTCTGCCGCCAGAAGAACGCGTTGCCCGGATCAATCCGCGTGTTCGCCGCGTTGTCGTGCGTTGTCTGCTGCCAGGTGGCGGAGAGCATGATGAGCTTGTGCAACTGCTTCACGCTCCAGCCGTCGGCCATGAAACGCGACGCGACGTAGTCGAGGAGCGCCTGGTTTGAAGGCGGTTCGGAGCGCAGGCCGAAATCACCGAGCGTGCGCACAATGGCGTCGCCGAAATGCCAGTTCCACACGCGGTTCACGAACACGCGGGCGGTGAGCGGGTTGTCCTTGCTCGTGACCTCGTTCGCAAGGTCAAGACGGCCGGAGCCGGTCTTGAACGGCTTGTCATCGGAGCCGCCAAAAATCTCCAGCCAGCGGCGTTTCACAACCGGCCCCTTGTTGGTCGGCTCGCCGCGGATCATCACGAAGGAATCCTTCGGCCGCTCCAAGTCCGAGAGCGCCATCGCGCGCGGCGGGCTGCCGGGATGCGTGCGCTTCAGTTCGTCCAGCTTCGCGCGCTCCTGGGCTTCCTTGTTGTTCAAGCCCGCGCCCGCGATGCGTCGGAGGCTCGCGCTGCTGAGGAGAACCGGGGCGCCCTTGTCGTGGAGGACGGCACGCACTGCGGCCCGGGCTTCTTCGAGTTTTTCCTCCTTGTCGGCGAATTTCTCGGTCTCGCGGAAAAGCTTGCCGTAGCTTTCGGCCAGCGCGGTGATGCTCGCCGGCGGCGAAGTGAACAGCTTCGCGACCAGCTCGTTCACGGACTTGTCAGCGGCGAACCCGGCGGCCAGTGCGGGTGCCTTGGCGCTGAACTCGTCGTCTTTCAACGCGGCAAAAGCGAGCCAAGGCCCGAGCACCGAGTCGGACTTCCGGTCCGCAGACTTCAGGTAGTTGCTCCACTGCTCAAACACATCGAGATCGAGGCCGCGGCTGGTGCGAGCTTGCTTCGGGTCTTTCCCCGGCGTCATGGCCTCACGCACACCGAGAAGATATTTGTCCACGACGCCACGGAACGTATTTTGCAAACGCTCCAGCTCCGCATCCTTCACACCAGCGGCACGTGCCAGGATCTCCTCGGACTTTTTCAGAAAGTCCTGGTAGTCGGCGTCGGACTTGGGCTTGCCGATCGCGGGTTCGTCCGCCGGCTCGACCGATGAGCTGAAGACGCCGTGCAGCGAGTAATAGTCCTTTTGCGAGATCGGGTCGAACTTGTGGTCGTGGCAACGGGCGCACGCGGCAGTCACGCCCATGAGTCCCTGCGTGATGACGTCAATGCGGTCGTCAATGACCTCGTTCACGTTGCCCATGAATCGCTTGCCCACCGTGAGAAAACCCATCGCGGCGAGCGGCGTCTTGTTCTCCGAGGACGCCAGACGGTCGCCGGCGATTTGCTCGCGTATGAACTGGTCGTAGGGTTTGTCGTCGTTGAACGCCTGGATGACGTAGTCGCGATAGGTCCACGCAAACGGGTAAAGCGTCTTGTTCTTGGCGTTGTTGTTCCGGTCGCCGCTGGTGTCCGCATAGCGCGCCACATCCAGCCAGTGCCGGCCCCAGCGTTCACCGTAAGCGGGCGAAGCGAGCAAGCGGTCAATCACCTTCTCGAAGGCGCTCGCGGATTTGTCGGCGAGAAAATCGCCGACCTCCTGCGAGGTCGGCGGCAGGCCGGTGAGATCAAACGTCGCGCGCCGGAGCAACGTGCGTTTGTCCGCGAGCGGCGAGGGCGTGATGCCTTTGGCTTCGAGCTTCGCGAGCACGAACTTGTCGAGCCCGTTCTTCGCCCACTTGCCGGCGTCCTTCACTTTCGGCACGAGGGGAGCCTTCACCGGTTGATAAGCCCAGTGTTCACGGGCCTTGTCCCAGTCCACTTTCAACGCGGCCACCGCGCTCGAAGTCTCCGTGCGCGGGTCGGGCGCGCCCATGCGAATCCACGCCTCGAAGTCCGCGATGATTTGCGGCGAGAGGCGGTCGCCCTTCGGCGGCATCATGTCGTCCGGGTTGGTGGACTTCATGTCTTTCACGAGCAGGCTTTTCTCCGGCTTGCCGGGCGCGATGACGGCGCCGCTGGTGCCGCCCTTGAGCAGGCCCTCCTTGGTGTCCACGTAAAGGCCGCCCTTGAGCTTCTCCGCCTTGGCCGAGTGGCAACTGTAGCAATGCTCCGCGAGCACGGGGCGAATCTTCTTCTCGAAGAACTGGAGCTGGTCGGGGTCGAGCTTCGCGGGCGCGCCCAGCGCGCTGGTGGCGAGTCCGACGACGGCCCCGAGGGCGAGGAATTGTGGCTTCATAGATTCACGAACTTGGACGAACACAGGGCGCAAAAAGCTACCGTCAAAAAACAAGTTTGGCTGGCGGCGACTCGGACAAAAACAAGGGCAGGCGCGTGGCCTGCCCTCGATTGTGAAATAATTCATGCGACCACGAGCGCTGCGGCGCAAACTCAGGCCTTGAGAATGTCCTTCACCACGCTGCCGTAAACATCCGTCAGGCGGAAGTCGCGGCCGTTGTAGCGGAAGGTGAGCTTCTCGTGGTCGAAGCCGAGCGCGTGCAAGAGCGTCGCGTGCAGGTCGTGGTTGTGGACCTTGTTCTCGACGGCGTTGTAGCCGAACTCGTCGGTCGCGCCATAGGCCTGACCGCCCTTGACGCCGCCGCCGGCCACCCAGGCGCAGAAGCCTTTGTTGTGGTGGTCGCGGCCCGGCTCGCCGCGCTGGCCGCGGTCGTGACGCGGGGTGCGCCCGAACTCGCCGCCCCAGACGATGAGCGTGTCGTCGAGCATCCCACGCTGCTTGAGATCCTTGAGCAACGCGCCGATGGCCTGGTCGCACTCGCCGGCTTTCTTGCGAAGGTTCGTGCCGACGGCGGTGTGGTGGTCCCAGCCGTTGTGCCAGGTCTGGACGAAACGCACGCCCTTTTCGACGAGGCGGCGCGCGACGAGCAACTGCCGGCCTTGCGCCGTGTCACCATACAAATCGCGCACGCTCTGCGGCTCGCGCGAAATGTCGAACGCGTCCGTGGCCTCGGTCTGCATCTGGTAGGCCAGCTCAAAGGACTGGATGCGCGATTCGAGGAGCGCTTCCTGGCCGAGCTGCTCCTGGTGCAGCTCATTGAAGGACTTCACGAGATCAAGCTGCTCGCGCTGGCGGGCGAGGCTGAGGTGCTGGCTCTTGATGTTCTCGATGATCTTCTCGACCGAGGCGGAAGGATTGTTGACGAGCGTGCCCTGATACGCGCCGGGCAGAAACGCCGAGCGCCAGTTGGCCGCGCCGCCGAGACCGCCGCCCAGCGCGATGAAGCCGGGGAGATTCTGGTTCTCCGTGCCAAGGCCATAAGTGACCCACGAACCGAACGAGGGCTTCACCAGCCGGCCCGCGCCAGTGTTCATCATCAGGGTGGCGAACTCGTGCGCAGGAATGTCCGTGGTCATCGAGCGGATGACGCAAATGTCGTCAATCATCTCGCCGATGTGCGGCCAGATTTCGCTGACTTCGACGCCGGACTTGCCGCGCTTCTCAAACTTGAACTGCGTGGGCAGCGGCACGCCGCCGATGGCGTCCAGCTTCTCGTCGCCGGCCTTGGCGAGCGCGGGCTTCGGATCCCAAGTGTCAATGTGCGACGGCCCGCCCTGCGCGAAAATGTGGATGACACGCTTGGCGGTGCCCGTGAAGTGCGGCTGTTTGGGCGAGAGTGGATTGAGGGAAGTGCCAACGGCGCGGGCCTGACCACCCAGCTCGGGGCCAAGGAGCCACGCAAGGCTCAATCCACCCATGCCCATGCCGAACCGGTTCAGGAACTGGCGGCGCGTGCTGAAAAAATCTTCCATCTGAGGCTGATGTTGCTTCGGATCCATAGAATTGTCGTTTTAGTGTGGTGTCGCAGGTTTCAGCGGCGGCTACACCTGTAACGTCCGGCCCGGTGGCAGTATTCACTGCGCTCGTTGCGGCACCACCCCGATGGACGCGAGGCGGAGAACTGAGGTTACGAAGCGGAGAAAAGGGTTTTCAAATGCGCGTCGTCGCGTGTATCTCTTGCGCGACCGCTGGCCAGTGTAGCTCAGTGGTAGAGCAACGGTTTTGTAAACCGTCGGTCGTCGGTTCAATCCCGACCACTGGCTCCATCCATCATTGGCGTGGAGGCGAAATGCAAGTTCGAGTTTGTCCACCGGGCCTATTGACTCGGAGTGGGCTGGTTTGTAGTTTCCCCGCGCCTTCGAGTTCCAAAGTAGCTCAATGGTAGAGCATCCGGCTGTTAACCGGA
>CAYZJP010000113.1:0-16468 GCA_964478755.1 uncultured Klebsiella sp. | reverse complement strand
TGCATCGCAGAAAATGGAACCAAATGCCTGCTGCCCTGTTTCGCAGAGGTCTCCGTTCGTAACTTCTTCCGGTCCGACCAAGCAGATGGAGATGCCGCCTATGACCATAGCTGAATTCTTTGACAATACCTTTCTTCTGAACCTAGCCCCGCAAGAAGGCGTCGCGGCCGGCGGCACCTTCTTGGACATTGATTACGACAACAACGGCGGCAGTGGCTCCTATTCCCAAGTTGACGTGGTCATCGAATCCGACGGCACGACGACGACCACGACCTCGACCAACACTACCGGATCGGCCAGTCCGGAAGGTGGACGGAATATTGTCTGGTATGGCAGCCACGCTGCTGAATTGAATGCGGGCGGTGTTGGAACGGCTCGCAACCCGATCAATGGCAATGGATTCGCCCTAACCGGCACCGTTCAAATCGGTTGGTTGGTCACCTACTCGGTGGACGAGGCCACGCCCGCCGCTCCCGGCCCGAACGATGATTTCAAAGCCTACGTGTTCCAAGTGGCGTGCCAGTTGGGGGCCGCGCTCAAGACGGTTCCGATCTATGCACCCTGAAACTGGCGGTTGTGTTCGATGATGGCATACCGATCCGTCATCCCCGCCAGATAATCACAGACCGCGCGCGGCAGGCTCTCCTGCCGCGCGCGCTTTCGTGTCAGGTCGTCCACCGCCTCCGGGTGCTTGAGGAGGTGATGGAACAATTCCTCCAGCATCAGCGTCGCGCGGACGTGCGGCGCGTGGACGGCGTCGCTGTAGTAGAGATTTTGGTAGAGGTATTTTCGCAGCTCCAAGTTCAGCTTCCGCCGCGCGGCACTGTAGCGGATGAGCGGCTTGGCTTGGAGGCGCACGGCATCGGCTGAGTTCACTCCTGCGGCGGCAATCGCGGCCGCGCTGGTCTCCACCACATCGCGGACGTGGTCGTCAATCAGGCAGCGGATGATGAAGCAGCGTCGGCATTCGTCCGGCAGTTCGCCGTGCTCGCGCTTCGTGCGGCGCGCGGCCTCGGCCCAAAGCTTCACGTCGCGCCGGAGTTTCGGCTCGGAGAGCAGGCCGGCATCCAGCCCATCATCTAAGTCATGACTATAATAAGCAATCTCGTCGGCGAGGTTCGCGACCTGCGCTTCGAGGGAGGAATTCTTTGCGTCGAAGCCGGGGCGTTTGCTCGGGTGATCGTAAGCAGTGTAGTGCTTCACCAAACCTTCGCGAACTTCCCACGAGAGATTCAAACCGTGAAAGCCAGGATATTTCTGCTCCAGCTCCGCGACGACTCGCAGGCTCTGGCGGTTGTGTTCGAAGCCGCCGTGCTGGCGCATCAACCGGTCGAGCGCCTCCTCGCCGCTGTGGCCGAAGGGCGGGTGGCCGAGGTCGTGCGCGAGCGCGATGGCCTCGGTGAGGTCTTCGTTGAGCCGCAGCGCGCGGGCGATGTTCCGCGCGATGCCGGCCACTTCCATCGTGTGCGTGAGCCGCGTGCGGAGGTGGTCACCCGTGCCGTTGAGGAAGACTTGGGTTTTGTATTCCAGCCGGCGGAACGCGCGCGAGTGGATGATGCGGTCGCGGTCGCGCTGGTAATGCGTGCGCCACTCCGGCGGTGGCTCCTTATGCTTGCGCCCGCGCGTGTCGGCGGAGAACTGGGCGAACGGCGCGAGGAACTGGCGCTCACGGGCTTCGAGTTCGGCGCGGGTGCAGGGCATGAGGGGAAACACGGAAGGTGGTGGGCGTCGAGGGGAATCTCATTAGCACCGGGCTTCAGCCCGGTGAAAAAGACGATGAGAGCGGAGCCGTTTGAACGGCTTTCGGGTTTTGCGGCTGCTGAAGTCGGAAACCGTTGAAACGGTTTCCGCCGTAGCCGTCGGCCACACTCGGCTGAAGCCGGGTGCTAATGAGAGGAATCGCGGGCTGGTCATCTTGCGGAAATCGTATCACGCGAAGCGCAGTGCGTTGAGCCGCCGCTCGGGAGGAATGAACGCCTTGCGCCGCTCCATCGGGGTGACTCGCTCCACGATGTGATACCAAACCTCGTCGGGGTCGCACGCCGGGTCGAGGCACAACAGTTCCATCACCCCGACGAACTCAAAGACAACGCGGTTGCCACAAGAGTTTTTGTATACCAGTCGCGCTGATTTACCGCGTCGCTTGGCCTCGGCGAGGGCGTCTCCGGCGTGCGCTGCCGTAAAGGTGACGATGCGCTCTTCACAGAGCCGCCGCTTCGGGGCGTTGCGCGCCTCGACACGAAACTGGAACAACAATCTCGCTGAAAACCGCAACCCGCCTTTGTCAGGATTCTGTTTTGCCTTGGCTTTCACAAATGACAGGGCCGCCCGTCTCGCTCAGTTGCCGAGCAGCTCCTGCACTGCTATGCCGCGCAGCTCGAAGAGCCGGCGGATGGTGTCCTCGATGAGGTTGTTCGGGCAGCTCGCGCCAGCGGTGATGCCCACGGTGATGGTGCCCGCGGGCAGCCAGTTGGGCGTGGTTTCTTCGACGTGCGTGTGCTGGTTCCAGTGCCGGATGAGCACGGCGGACTCCATCTTCGCAGCGTTCTTGATGAAGTAGGTCGGCAAAACTTTTTCGCCCATCTCGGCGAGGTGCGAGGTGTTCGACGAGTTGTAGCCGCCCACGACGAGCAGCAGGTTGAGCTTGGTCTGAAGCAATTTCTCCAGTGCGTCCTGCCGGTCCTGCGTCGCGCCACAGATCGTGTCGAAGAAGCGGAAATGGTGCGGCAGTTTTTCGGCGCCGTATTTCTTTTCCATCGCGGCCTTGAAGCGCCGCTGCACTTCCTCGGTCTCGCCGCGCAGCATCGTGGTCTGGTTCGCCACGCCGACGGCGAGCAGGTGTTCGTCAGGATCAAAGCCGGGCGAATGCGCGCCTTTGAACTTCTCCAAGAACTCCGCCTTGTCCCCGCCGCGCAGGATGTAGTCGCAGACGTAATCGGTCTCCGCGAGGTTGAAGACGACGAGGTAATGCCCCGTGCCGTAAGCCGTGGCCTGCGAGGTCGTGGCCTTGGTTTCCTCGTGCTTGGCCTTGCCGTGGATGATGCTCGTGACGGTCTCCTTCGAGTATTGGCGGACGCGCTTCCACACGCTCATCACGTCGCCGCAGGTCGTGTCCACGAGCACGCAGCCCTTCTCCTCCAGCTTGCGCCGCGTGGCGACCTCGGTGCCGAACGCGGGGATGATGACCACGTCCTCGCGTTGGAGCGCGGCCATCTCGGTGTCGTTGGGTTTGTTCGAGATGGTGCGGATGCCCATGTGCCGGATCTGATCGTTCACCTCCGGGTTGTGGATGATTTCGCCGAGCAGGTAGATGGGCTTCTCCAGCGGGAAGGAGCGGCGTGCCGCGTAGGCAAGGTCAATGGCGCGCTCGACGCCGTAGCAGAAGCCGAACTCCTTCGCGAGCTTGATGGTCAGGCCGGGCGCGGCGAGCTGGTTGCCGTTGGCGCGGATGCGCTCGACGAGCGTGCTGCGGTAGTGCGACTCCACTTGCGCCTGCACGGCCGACATGATGTCGGGGCAGCGGAGGTTGATCTTCTGCGGTGGCGCGGGCGGCGCAATCGTTGACATGACGAGGCTAGTGTAGCGCGGTGAGGTGAAGCGTCGAGCCTTGGTTTTGCTCTCCGTCGTGAACCCTAGGAAATCCTCTTTCGCCGCGCGGAACGCCTTTGCTACCGTCGCGCCCGCACGAATGAGCAATCCAGCCGACTCCGCCCCGCCGCCACCCGCCCCGAGCGATTTCATCCGCGACATCGTCGCGAAGCACGTCGTCGAGGGACGCTACCCGCGCATCCACACGCGCTTCCCGCCGGAGCCGAACGGCTACCTGCACATCGGCCACGCCAAGAGCATCTGTCTGAATTTCGGCATCGCCCGCGAGTTCGGCGGCGTGTGCAACCTGCGCATGGACGACACCAATCCGACGAAGGAGGAGGTGGAATACGTCGAGAGCATCCAGACCGATGTGAACTGGCTCATCTCCGGCTGGGCGGATGACAAGCTCGGCCTCAAAGCCCACGGCACCACGCCCGTCACGCAGATCATCAACGGCAAGTCCGACTTCCAACTCAAGCCTTTCGTCGGTTTCGTGGGAATTTGGGATTCGAGCAAAGGGCCGCTGCCGGAACGGCTCGAACCGTTTTACGCGAGTGACTACTTCGACCAGATCCACGCCTACGCAGTGCAGCTCATTGAGAAAGGCCTCGCCTACGTCTGCGACATGACGCCCGAGCAGACGGACGAATTCCGCCGCACCGGCCAAGCCTCTCCCTTCCGCAACCGCTCCGTTGCCGAAAACCTCGACCTCTTCACGCGCATGAAGACCGGCGAGTTCCCCGACGGCGCGCGCGTGCTCCGGGCGAAGATTGATGTCGCCGCGCCGAACGTCTGGCTGCGCGACCCCCTGCTCTACCGCATCCGCCACGCCGAACATCATCACACCGGCGACAAGTGGTGCATTTATCCGATGTATGACTTCGCGCACTGCCTGAGCGATTACATCGAAGGCATCACGCACAGCATCTGCACGCTCGAATTCGAGGTTCACCGCCCGCTCTACGACTGGATTCTGGAGTCGCTCAACCTCCCGCGCCCGCTGCCGCACCAATACGAGTTCGCCAAGCTCATCCCCAGCCACATGATCGTCTCGAAGCGCAAGCTCATCGCGCTCGTGAACGACGGCCTCGTCACCGGCTGGGACGACCCGCGCCTGCCCACCATCAGCGGCATCCGGCGGCGCGGTGTCACGCCCGAAGCCCTGCGCGCCTTCGCCATCGGCGTTGGCGTCACCAAATTCGTCAGCGTCACGGACATCGCCCTCTACGAGCACGCCATCCGCGAGGACTTGAACAAGCGCGCGCTGCGCCGCCTCGCCGTGCTGCGTCCCATCAAGGTCGTCATCACGAACTATCCCGCCGGCCAGACCGAAGAGCTGGACGCCATCAACAACCCTGAAGCTGGTAGGGCGGGCAGTCCTCTGCCCGCCGACGGTGCCAACACGCCAGACGGCGCGCACGGAGTGACGCGCCCTACCGACCCGAATGATCCCACGGGCACCCGCAAAATCCCCTTCGGCCGCGAACTGTTCATCGAACGCGACGACTTCGCCGAAGTCCCGCCTCCGAAATTCTTCCGCCTCAAACCCGGCGGCGAAGTGCGGTTGAAATACGCCTACATCATCAAGTGCGACGAGGTGGTGAAGGACGCCGCCGGCAACGTCGTTGAACTGCGCTGCACCGCCGACCTCGACAGCAAGACGGGCGGCCCGACCGCCGGCCGCAAGGTCAAGGGCACCCTCCACTGGGTCAGCGCCGCGCACGGCGTGGACGCCGAGGTGCGACTCTACGACCGCCTCTTCACGGAAGCCGAGCCGGACGCGGACGGTCGAGACTACAAGACAGTTCTGAACGCCAGGAGCCTCGAAGTCATCACCGCGAAACTCGAACCGTCTCTAAAAAATGCCTCGCCGGAGGCGCGTTATCAGTTCGAGCGCCTTGGTTACTTCTGCTTGGACAAGGACGCCACGCCCGAAAGGCCCGTCTTCAACCGAACCATCACCCTGAAGGACGCGTGGGCGAAGGAAGTGCAGAGGAAGTAGCTGGGCTTCGTGGTCGCCACTTTCAGGTTGCGCGTCGAACGATGCACAGCTGCGACTACGAGGTCGTTACTTCTTCGGTTTGAATTTCAGCTTCGCTCCCTCGACGCGCTCCTTCACACGTGTCAGTTCAGGCGAAGGAGGCAGGAGCACCGCGAGTTCCTGCCACGCCACGAGCGCGGTGATTTCACGGCCGAGCCTGGTGAGTTGCTCGGCGCGCGCGAGGAGCAAGCGGATGCGTTGCTGCGGTGAGGGCTGGTTCGCGAGCGCCTTTTCCCAAGCCTCGATGGCGAGGTCGGGCTTCTCCAGCTTGAGTTGCAGATCACCGAGTTTCTCCAGCAGCACGGCGCTGGTCTTGGTTTCAGCTTGCTCGTTCAAGTAGCCGACCATCTCGGCGACGGAGGCGCCTTGCGCGAGATTCAGGTTCACCACGCGCAGGTGCGACCACGCGACGAGCGGGCTGCGGCGTTTGAGCAAGTCCGCGTGCAGCTCTGCCGGGTGCCGACCGAACGGCTGATAGAGCGGGTCGCCGACGACGGTGGTCTGCCACGAGAGCGAACCTTGTGCCGCGTAAGCCGCCTCGCCAAATGTCCAGCCCGCCGCCGTGAGCCGATGGAAGAAAACGCCGAGGTCCGGCGTGCCCGCAAGGTAAGGTTCTTCCACACAGCCCATCGTGGCGGTCGCGCCCTTCGCGAGCAGCGGGCCGCACCAGTTCTTGTCTGCCGACCGAAGCGTGTGCGCGCTGAACGAGTGCAGATGATATGCGACCGCGCCGGGCAGGAATTCGACGTTCTCGCGCGCGAACGGCCCGGAGACGTTGCCGTCATACCAGCCGGCGTAGAGGCCGACTTGGCTCAATGGGAACCCCGCAGAGAACGTGGCTGGCGTGTCATCGAGCACGGTTTCAAAGCCGAAGCGGCGCACGGTCTCCGACGCCTTGCGAATCCATTCGTCGCCGGTGAGATAACCGCCGTCGCGAATGCCGCGCGCATCGAAGTAGGCGCGGCCCCAGAGGCCGTCGCGCTCCGCTTGCAGCGCCTTGTCCACGAGACTGCGCGCGATGGCGGCGCTCGGCCCATCGAGCCGCGCGACGAGGAGGATGCCGTTGGTCGGGTGCAACGCGGTGGTGTTCGTCGCGGCGTAGTTGCGGTTCGGAAGCGCGCTGGTGAGCTGGTGCCGGCCGGCGGCGAGCGGGAGCGCGGCGAGTTCGCTGTCCACGGCGGCCTCGTTGCGACGCAGTTCGGGCGCAAGTTTCTCAACGCTGGCCTCGGTGAAAGTGTCGTCACGCGTGATCTTCAGCGGCACGCCATAGCAGAGGATGGCGTAGCGAATCTGCGACTCGGTGACGGCGGGCGGGTTGGTCAGGTTGAACTCGCGCGTGGCGGCGTCGGCGCGGAGTTTCCACAGGCCGCGTTCCGTGAGCGCCTTGAGCAACGGCTCCTGTAGTTGCTCGCGGAATTCCTTGCGCGTCATCGTCTCGCCCGCCGGCAGCGGCAGACCGATGACCTGATTCGCCGGCACGCCGCGAGCGGTGAAGTAGTGGGCGGCGATGCCCTTGGAGTCTTCGACGGAGCTGTTGTAGATGACGATGGCGGAGTCGCCCCGTCCAGCTCCAGAGGCCAGCAATGGAACCAACCAAGCGATGGCCAGGAGCTTCTTCACGTCACGCAGGTAGCTCGATCCGCAGCCCGTCCCACGCGAGCCAGACGCTGGGCGGCAGCTCGGCTTGATCGAGGTCGTGGTCGTATTGGTCAGTCAGGTGCGTCAAGTAAGTTTGCCCCGCGCCGACGCGGCGCGCGGTCGTGAGCGCCTCATCCAGGCTCATGTGCGTCCAGTGCGTTTGCTTCCACAAGGCGTCGAGCACGAGCACTTCGACGCCACGGATCAGTGCCATCGCCTCCTCCGGCACTTCCTTGCAATCGCTGCAATAGGCCAGGCGCTTGCGTCCGTCTTGCTCGAAGAGGAAACCGTGACAAGGCGTTTTTCCGTGCGGCAGGGGCAGGGGCGTGATGCGCAAATCACCGATCTCAAACGGCCCTTCGAACACGCGGGGAGCCGGAATGAAATATCCGTGTGAGTGCGGCCCGGCGTGGAATGCATAGAGGAAGATGCGGCGCAGATGCTCCATCGTCGCCGCGCCGGCGTGGATGGGAAGCGGCTTCTCGCCCGCAAGGGAGCAGAAGCGGCGGCAGTCGTCCATGCCCATGATGTGATCGGCGTGCGCGTGCGTGACGAGCACGGCGTCGAGTCGCGTGACGCCTTCGCGGAGGCATTGCAGGCGGAATTCGGGCGTCGTGTCCACGACCAGCCGTGCGTGCGGCGTCTCGACGTAGATGGAGGGACGTGTGCGGTGGTTCTTCGGGTTGGCGAGAAAGGCGGCGGAGTATTCCTTGCCGATGACCGGCACGCCGTTGGAAGTGCCGGTGCCGAGGAAAACGAGCTTGAAGGACATCGCGTCGGAAGGTTGCCCGTGACGCCGGGGCAAGTCAAAGACCCGCGAGCCAGCAATGGACTTGACCCACTTCCGCCCGACCCTACAGTCCGCGCAATTTGTTCGCTACCGGATGAAAGCAATTCTCGCCCTTGAAGACGGCTCAGTGTTTCACGGCACGGGTTTTGGCGCGCAGGCGTCGGCCTGTGGCGAGGTGTGTTTCAACACTTCGATGACCGGCTACCAGGAGATTCTCACCGACCCGTCCTACAAGGGGCAGATCGTGACGATGACCTATCCGCTCATCGGGAACTACGGAGTCAACGCGCAGGACATCGAGTCGTGGCGGCCACACGCGTCGGGCTTCGTCATCCGCGAGCTGTCGCCGGTGGTGAGCAACTGGCGCGCGGACTGGTCGCTCGACGACTACCTCAAGCAGAACGGCATTCCCGGCATCCAGGGCATCGACACCCGGCAGCTCACCAAGAAGCTCCGCGTGCGCGGGGCGTTGAACGGTTTTCTCTCGACCGACCCCACCATCACCGACGCCGAGGCGCTCAAGCGCGCGAAGGAATTTGTCTTCGTCGGCGTGGACTACGTGAAGGAAGTCACGCACAAGGAAGCCTTCGCGTGGGACCCGGAGGACAAGCAGAGCGCGGAGTTCGACGTGGTGCGCGGCAACGTGAAGACCGACGCGCGCCACTTCCGCAAGCCGCTTCCGCCGGCGGACATCCCCATCGTCGCGTTCGACTTCGGGATGAAATACAACATCGCGCGCAACCTGCGGCAGACGGGCTTTCAGGTGCAGGTCGTGCCGGCCACCACCAGCGCCGCCGACGCGCTGAAGCACAAGCCCGCCGGCATCTTCCTCAGCAACGGCCCCGGCGATCCCGCCGCGCTCGACTACATCGTGCGCGAGGTGAAGACGCTCGTGGACACGGGCATTCCCATCTTCGGCATCTGCCTCGGCAACCAGCTCCTCGGGCAGGCGTTCGGCGGGAAGACCTTCAAGCTCAAGTTTGGTCATCGCGGCGGCAACCAGCCGGTGAAGGACCTCGAATCCGGGCGCGTGGAAATCACCTCGCAGAACCACGGCTTCGCGGTGGACCCGGCGTCGCTGCCGTCCGACGTGGCGGTGAACCGGATCAACCTGAACGACCAGACCGTCGAGGGGATGCGGCACAAGACGAAGCCGATTTTCAGCGTGCAGTATCACCCGGAAGCCTCGCCCGGCCCGCACGACTCAAACCCGCTCTTCGCCGAGTTCCGCCGGCTGATCGAGAAGCAGTAGGAGCGCCGAGCATTGCTCGGCCGCGCTGCATTTGGTAGCACGCCCCCGCCGAGCGATGTTCAGCGCTCTGCCAACTCATGTCTGCCACGCTCGCCATCCAACTCCACGCGCTCATCACGCAGCCCGGCCCCGCCGCGCTCGGTCCTGAATCGCGTGCGGGCACGTTGGCGCTGGGCGACTTGAACCGCACCTTCGACGAGTTGTTTCGCCGGCACGGGCAACCGGACAAGGCGGAACTTGTCCGCGCACTTCTGCTGCTCTGGCACGACCACCTCGACGCATCACACGTCATCTCGCAATCCATCGAGAACCCGGACGGCAGTCTCGTTCACGGCATTCTGCACCGGCGCGAGCCGGACTACTGGAACTCGAAGTATTGGTTCCGCCGCGTTGGTCAGCATCCGTGCTTTGTGGATTTGGCGAAACGAGTGGAGCCATTGCTCGCGTCGGATGCCAAGCTTGCTTCGCAACTGCTGCCGCGTGGTGCGTGGGACGCCTTCGCCTTTGTGGACGCGGTGGAAGCCGCCGCCGGCAAACCCGCGACCGACGCGCGACACCAACTGCTCCGCCGCATCCAGCAGGCCGAGACCGAAGCGGCTTTGGATTACTTCCTCCAGACGTGAAGCGGCTGCTTCAATACGCTACCGGCAACCAACGAACGGTTCGACGGTCGCCCTCCAGCACGCGACGCACCGCTGCAACACAGGCATACAGCTGGCTCCGGGTGGAACGGCCAACCTGGCCGTGCTCGGCGGCAACCTGCCGCCGAGCTTCGGCAAAGCCGACGCTCGAACTGTCTGGCACGTTCCCGGCGCAGTTTAAGCGGCGGGCGGGTCGCCCGCCGCAACGGGCCAGTGGCCCGTTCCACCCAGACGCACAGCGAGGGGTCTCGTTCCAGTTGGTGCATTCTGCCCCATCCACTAGAACAGCTATCATCAGTGAATGGCTGGCGACACTTCCTCCTCTGTGAACGAACTCCCCGTCGTCCTCTCCGCCGTCCTGCCGGTGCTGCTCATCGCGGTGTCCGGCGTCGCGATGCGCAAGCTCGACTGGCTCACCGAGGAGGCCGACCACTCGCTGCTGCGCGTCACCATCAACCTGCTGGTGCCCGCGTTCATCTTCGACAAGGTGCTGAACAACCCCGCGCTGCACCGCTCAGAGAATCTCCTGTTTCCACCGCTCGTCGGCTTCAGCACGGTCGCGTTAGGCATCGGCGTGGGCTGGCTGGCGCTGCGGCTGGCGGGCCTCCAGCGCGACGCGACGGGCCGCACGTTTGCCTTCAGCACCGGCCTCTACAATTACGGCTACGTGCCGCTGCCGCTGGCGATCTCGCTCTTTGACCGTGAGACCGTCGGCGTGCTCATCGTCCACAACCTCGGGACGGAAATCGCGTTCTGGCTGCTGGGCACCATCGTCTTCGCGCACGCGGCCAACGAGCCGCTCTGGAAAAAAATCCTCAGCCCGCCACTCATCGCCATCCTGCTCACGCTCACGCTGAACTTCACGGGCCTCGCGCCACAAGTGCCCGAGTTTGTGAAGACCACGGCGCACATGCTTGGCGCGTGCGCCATTCCGATGGGCCTGGTGCTAATCGGCGCGATGATTGCGGACCATCTCGCGGAATTTCACTCGGAGCGCGGCTGGCGCGTGATGGGCGCGGCGTGCGTGCTGCGGCTGGGAGTGATTCCCGTGCTGTTCCTGCTGCTGGCGAAGTTCCTGCCGTGCTCGGTCGAGCTGAAGCGCGTCATCGTTCTGCAAGCTGCGATGCCCACCGCAGTCTTCGCGATCCTAGCCGCGCGTCACTTCGGCGGCGACGGCCCCACGGCGCTGCGCGTGGTGATCGCGACTTCTGCGGTGAGCTTCGTAACCATCCCACTGTGGATTCGCGCGGGGATGCGCTGGCTGGGACTCTAGGATTTGATTTCACCTGCCCGCACGAGCCATTCGCTGACTCCCCGCCGAAGCGCCTCGCGTTCCGTCGTGCCAATCCCTTGCGGGTCGAAGCGCAGGCGGTAGTGCAAGACTAGCAACTGCCGGAGCGTCGCCAGCGGAAGCCTCGCCAGCGGTTCGATGCGCGCCAGCCAGTCGGAAAACGCCTCCCCGTCCCGCCGGCCGAGGCCCAGCTCATCCAGCCTGGCTTCGACGCGGTAAAACTCCGAGTCAAGGCCGGGGCGGTGCAGCCATGCCTCGCTGAATTCCTCCTGCGTTTTCCGCTGCCGCCGCTGCCGGGCCAGCACGCGCCAAGCGAGCAGCGCGATGAGCGCGACCAGGGCGAGCAGCAGATAGTTTTGCCACTCGCTCGCGCCGCCATACCAGCGCCATTGCGAGAATCCGAACCACGCGCGCGACCAGCGGTCGGTGAGCGGCTCCCAGAACGAGGCGTTCTGGTTTTCCGTCTGCACCCAGTCAGCGGGCGTGGTGTCGAGGTCAATCCATGCGTTCGCCCCGCTGCTCCAATACACACACCACGCGTGCGCGTGCCGCTCGCGGACGATGAAACGGTTCGAGCCTTTCTCCGGCTCCTGAACTGACCAGCCGTAAACGTAGCGTGCCGGGATGTCCGCGCGGCGCAGCAGCAGCGCCGTGGCGGTGGCGTAATATTCACAGTGGCCGACGTGGTTCTTGAGCAGGAAGAAGCTCAGCGGCGTCATGCCGTGCGGCGGCCGGTCGAGGGAGGACGGCAGGAAGGAGCCGTATTTGAAGCCGGTGGCAAAGAAGCGTTGGATTGTCCGAATTTTTTCGGGCGCGGACAAGCGCTCCAATTCCAGTTCGCGCGCAATCTTCGACACGGTGTCCAGTTCGGCGACCGGGATTTGCAGGTCGCCACCAATCCACAAGCCCCGTTCGCGACCATCGGGACCGGGAATAAAAACGTGGTCTGGCAACGGTGGGCCTTGCACGCTCTCGCCTGGGCTATGTGTGGCGCGGTAGTTCAGGAAGTCCGCAGCACCCTGCGCGCGGATGACGCCGTGGCTGTTGGTGTAAAGCTCGGTGGCGAGGAGGTTCTGGAGCACGGCCGTGCCTGGCGGAGTGGGCAGCACGGCCTGGCCGCGCGTGGCGAAGGTGGCGATGTGGATTGCGTTGGTGGCGCGCTTGGCCAACAGCGGCCAGGTGTTGCCGTCCTCCGTTTGTTTAACTGGACTTCCTTCCTCGCGAGGGTTGCTCCAGCGCGGGCTTTCAAAGCGGTTGAAAGTCGCGTCCCGCAGCAGCAACGGCACCGGGCCGATCTCCGGCTCGACTCGCAGGACGATTTTGCCCGAGAGCTTGAGCTGGCCGATTTTGCCGATGGCCGTGCTCGCCTCACTGCGGTCACCGGGGCGCCGCACCCAACTGCTCACCCACGCGGCCACTTTGTTTTCGACGACTGACTGAAGCTGGTTCAACCCGCGATGGCCGAAATAGCCGGCCTTCACGACGAGGATCAGCACCACTGTCCAGACGAAGGTTGAGAACCGCCGGGGTCGCGTGACCCACAGCGCCGCGGCGATGACGGCGCAAACTGCGAAGTAGAACCACTCGTGGCGCTGGTTCGCGAGGCACGCGGAGAAGAGCACGACGGCGAAATAGGGATAGAAGAGATTGATGGCCGGGGTCAGCGGCTGCGGCAGCTTCTCTCGCGCGAGCCGGCGACGCTCAAAGAAACCAAAACACGATCTTGGATACTGCTCGCTCGTGCTGTAGGTCAGCGCAGCGACGACCGGAAACAGGATCATCGGGAACCATTGGAAGTAGATGAACGTGGTCTGCGAGATGGAATTCACCGCCTTGGATTGAGCCGTGAAGTTCGTCGCTTGGAACATCGCCATCACTTGGTTGGTCGCCTCGCGCGTCAGCACGCAGTAGATGCCGCCCACCGCGCCGAGCAGGCTGACGAGGTCCACGACACGGTTGAAATCCTTCACGCCAAAATCCACGCGCCACTCGATCCACCGCGCCGCCTCCAGCACCACCGCCATGAGCAGCCCGAACGCAAGCAAGCCCGTCTGCCAGCCCCAGAGGAGCAGCGCGGCGGCGAGGAGGAAGGGCGGGGTTTTCATAGCTTCGCCAATTCTTCCGCGACTTTTCCGAGTGCAAGCTGCCGGAACCGTTCCGGCTCCGCCGCCATCGGACCGGGGGCGAGCTTCGTCGCGTCAGCTTCGGTCACAACGAACACCATCAGCGGGACGCCCAGTTCGCGCAAGTGGCGGACAAACTCTTTGCGCTGCTCGTCCCACTCCACGAACACGCACAGGCAGCCGCTCAACTCGCCCGCGTGCCGGAGCACGAGCCGCAGCAGCGAGTTGAACTGCCGGTCGCGGCACGGCTGCACGGAGGCGAGGATTTCCAGCAGTTGCTCCAAATGTCCCACGCCGCGCCCCATCGTGAAACAAAACGCCTCTGGTCCGACGAACATCAGGTCGAGCAACGATTCCTGCGCCTGCACCGAGCAGGCCAGCGACGCCGCAACGCTCACCGCCTCCTCGAAGACTTCGCTCGCCGCGACGGGCAGGAACGTGTCGAGGATGAGCGCGTGTCGCGTGAAGAACTCGTCCTGAAATTCTTTCACGATGGGCTTGCCGGTCTTCGCCCAGCTCGGCCAGTGAATGTGCCGCAGCGCGTCGCCAGGCCGGTAATCGCGGAGGGAAACAAACTCCTCCGACTCGCCCACGCTCGCGGCGAGCGCAACGCCGCCTTGCTGGTATTTCAACTGGCCAGGCAGCGCGAGCGGCGGGATGAAATAGCGTTTCGGCAGGATGAGAAGCGACTGCGGCAGCGGCACGCGGACGAACGTGCGGAACAGCCCGAACGGGTCGGGACAGCCAACGGCGACGCAGTCGAAGCGCAGCACACCGCGTCGTGTCGGAGTGAGTTCGAGCCGCACGTCAGCGGAGCCGCTCGGAGGGAGGTCGGGGCAGGATTGTTCGTTGACTCTGCCGCGCACGTTTTGGCGCAGGAGCCACACATAGCGGTAGTAACCGGTGCCGCGGTCATAAAAATTTCGGGCCTCCTCGCCTGGCTCCGGCGTGGAGGCGAACTGCGCGAGCGTTGGGCGCGGGTCGGCGAGGTCTTCCGTCACGGTGAGTCCGCGTTGCGGTTTGGCGGTGAGATTCGTGAGCGTGACGCGATAGCTTACGGGCAGACCGACGGAACCGAAGCGCGGCAGCACTCGCTCCGCAGCCATGTGCGCGCGCGAGAATTGCGTTCCCGCCAGCGCCGCGATGAGCAGGAAGCACAGGAAGACGAAGGCCTGATAAGCGAGCGAGAGATTCGTGTCCACGCCCATCATGCCCGTGGCGATGATGCCAAGGAGAACGAGCGCGCCGCCCTTCGTGAACCGTCGTCGCCACCACCAGGTGAACCCGGACGAGAGCCGGTAGCTCGCGTGGAGCCGGCGGTGGAGCCATGAAGGGTTTGGCTTCGATTCGCTCACGGCACGTGGTTGCTTTCTGTCCCAAAATCTTAATCCTGCTCCATTAGGTCTTCGCTTCCATGCTCCGTTCCGGCTGCTTCCGAATGTCCCGCCAATATTCCACGCGAACATCTTCATCAATGGGAACTGGCTGGGAGGAGCCATACATCCGGTCGTTGCCATTTCGCTTGCAGCCGGAAATCCAATAGTTCTCGCCAGTTTCCTCGTGGACGTAGTTCGACTTGAAGCCGCCGCCGACAATCCGACGGAAAGTCTTACCTGCATACCAGATGGTTCTGCCTGTCTTGTTGAAGGTCACGCGCCCGATTCGGCCAGCGCCGACTAAGGCACCTGCCTTGCGTTCTATATACATGACGCGGGTCTTCACGGGCGAACTCTGAGCTGAGCAAGGATTACGAGCAGGAGGTTTCACTCACGCCGGCACTTTCAGTTTCTTCAACAACTCCTCCACCACTCCACGCGCCGTCACGCCGCTGAAGCGCGCTTGCGGGTCCATCACCATGCGATGCGCGATGACGGGCACGGCCATCTGCTGCACGTGCTCCGGCGTCACGAACTCGCTGCCGTCGAAGAGCGCCGACGCCTGCGCGACCTTCATCAGCGAGAGCGACGCGCGCGGGCTGGCTCCGAGCGAAACGCCGCCCGCCGTGCGCGTGGCCGAAACGAGGTCCACGATGTAACGCTTGAGCTCATCGCTGATGCGCACTTCGGTCACGGCGTGCTTGACCGCGAGCACGTCGTCCTTCGACACCACTACAGCCGCACTGTCGAGCGGATGCGATTTCTCCTGTGCCGAAAGCACGGCGACCTCCTCCACAGCGCTCACATAGCCGAGGTTGAATTGCAGCGCGAAACGGTCCATCTGCGCCTCGGGCAATGGATACGTGCCCCGGAACTCGACTGGATTCTGTGTGGCGATGACGAAGAACAGGCTCTCCAAATTCCGCCGGTCGCCCTCAACGCTCACCTGGCCCTCGCCCATCGCCTCCAGCAGTGCCGACTGCGTGCGCGGCGAGGCGCGGTTGATTTCGTCCGCCAGCAGGATGTTCGTGAAGATCGGCCCGGAGCGGAACTCGAAGGATTGATCGCGCTGGTTGAAAATGGAGACGCCGAGAATGTCGCTCGGCAGCAAGTCGGGCGTGAACTGCACGCGCTTGAAGCTGGCGTTGATGCTGCGCGCGAGTGTCTTGGCCAGCGTGGTCTTGCCGGTGCCGGGGTAATCCTCCAGCAGCACATGGCCGCCGCTGGCGAAGGCCGTGAGCAGCCTGCGGATGGCGGCGCTCTGGCCCTGCATCACGGTCTCGATGTTGGCGGCGATGGCGCGGAATGTCTTCTGCGCGGCGGCAAGTTGATCAGTCATGTTTGGCTCGCGACAAGCAAACTTGAACGCGCTCCGAATGCCAAGCCTGCGCTCGCGAATCCTCCCGAAAAGCAAAACACCCGTCGCAGTCTGAACTGCGGCGGGTGCGGGCGAAAGAACTGGGTTACTTCTTCTTCTTCGGAGTTGCCGTGGCCGCGATGGCGCCGGTCTTGATGCTGACAGCCGTCACCTTCTCACCAAGCAAGAACGTGCTCACGCTCGCCTCCGTGCCGACTTTGAGATCTTCGAGCTTGGCGGGCTTGCCGGAGTTGGTGATGACCGTGTTGTCATCCACGGCGATGACCTTGTCGCCGACGGTGATGGTTTCGGCTTCCTTGTCCACGGCGGTGCTTTTCCCGGCCGTGGGGTTGCCCTTGCGGCCTTTT
>CAYZJP010000112.1:0-16683 GCA_964478755.1 uncultured Klebsiella sp. | reverse complement strand
CGCTGGACCGGCCAGGCCAACGGCATCGCGCGGCAGGAATCCAAGACGATGGTCGGCGTGAGCGTCGTGCGCGATTACTTCCGCGAGGACGTGGACCCAAACGCCGCGATGGCGCAGGTCACGTCGCTCGCGATGAGCGACCTCTACTATCTGCCGCCCGGCACGGTGCCGCCGATGGTGATGCCCTTCGACCCGACGGCGTCCATTCCGCTCGCGCTCATCAGCGTTTCGAGTCCGACCTTCGACGAGACGAAGCTCTACGACGTGGCTTACTTCGATCTGCGGAACCGGCTACAGGGCATCACCGGCGTCATCGCACCGGCGGTTTATGGCGGCAAGCTCCGCCGCATCCTCGCCTACGTTGACCCGAACAAGGCGCAGGCGCGCGGCCTCGCGCCGTTGGACGTGATGACCGCCATCCAGCGTTTCAACGTGATGATTCCGACGGGCAACGCGAAGTTCGGCGACACGGATTATCAAATCAACGCGAACGGCATGGTCAGCCGCGTGCCGGACTTGAACCAGATTCCCATCCGCCTCGGCACCGGCCCGACGGTGTTCGTCGGCGACGTCGCGACAGTCGAGGACACCGCGCAAATCCAGCAGAACGTCGTTCGCATCAACGGCCGCCGGCAGGTTTACATCCCCATCTACCGGCAGCCCGGCGCGAACACCATCGCCGTCGTCGAGAACATCCGCGCATCGCTCAAGCCCATCCTCGAACGCATCCCCGGCATCAACCTCGACGTCGTCATGGACCAGTCGGTCTATGTGCGTCAGGCCATCCGCAACCTCGCCGGCGAGGCCGCCCTGGGCTTCGCGCTCGCGGCGGTGATGGTGTTCCTCTTTCTCGGCAGCTACCGGCCCACGCTCGTCGTGCTCATCGCGCTGCCGCTCGCGGTGCTCGGCGCGTTCATCGGGCTTTACTTCACCAGGCAAACCATCAACGCGATGACGCTCGGCGGGCTGGCGCTCGTCATCGGCCTCCTGATTGATGAATCCATCGTCGTGCTGGAAAACACCCAGCGCCATCTCGCGATGGGCAAGACGCCGTGGCAGGCCGCGCACGACGGCGCGCGTGAAGTCACGCGCCCGTTGACCATCGTGACCGTGACCATCAGCATCGTGTTCTTCCCGGTGGTTTTCCTGAGCGGCATGGGCAAGTTTCTATTCACGCCGCTGGCAATGAGCGTCATCTTCGCCATTGTCACGAGCCGGATTCTCGCCACGACGCTCGTGCCCGTCTGCGCGGCGAAGTTTCTCCGGAGTGCGCTTCCAGCCACTGAAGTTCCCGCGCACACCAACTGGTTCTCCCGCGTGCAGCGCAGCTACCGCGCATTGCTCGAAGGCGCGCTTCGCTTCCGCTGGCTCGTGCTCGCGGGTGCCGCCGCGCTTTTCGTCGCGTCGCTGTTCACCTTTCGCTCGCTCGGCACGGAACTCTTTCCACAGACCGACGCCGGGCAGTTCATGATCCGCCTCCGCGCGCCGACTGGCTTGCGCATCGAGCGCACCGAGGAGCTGACCGCGAGGGTCGAGGACGTCGTGCGCACGGTGATCCCCGAGGCCGACCGCAAGATGGTCATCGCCAACATCGGCGTGCTCTACGACTGGCCCGCCGCCTACACGCCCAACTCCGGCTCGCAGGACGCGTTCGTGCTCGTGCAACTCGCCGGCCGGCGCGTGCGCTCCAGCTTCGACTACGTGGACGCCCTGCGCGCCCGGCTCCCGCGCGAATTTCCCGGCGTCGAGTTCAGCTTCGACACCGGCGGGCTGCTCAGCGCCGCGCTGAACTTCGGCCTGCCCTCGCCGATTGACATTCAAGTCGAGGGCAACAAGCTCGAAGTCGCGCGCGAGGTCGCGGAGAAGATTCGCAAGTTCGCCGCGGCGTTGCCCGGCGCGGTGGACGCGCGCATCCAGCAGCGGCTCGACGCGCCCCAGCTCAACGTCGAGGTGGACCGCATCAAGGCCGGCCAGCTCGGCCTCTCGCAGGAAAACGTCGTGAAGAACATCGTCACCGCGTTCAACAGCTCGGTGAACTTCGCGCCGTCCTTCTGGATTGATGAGCGCAACGGCAACCACTACTTCATCGGCGCGCAATACCGCGAGGAAGACATCCAGTCCGTGGACACGCTGCTCGACATTCCCATCACGGACAAGCAGCAGCCCGTGCCCATCCTGCTGCGCAACCTCGCCAGGGTCAGCCACAGCACAACGCCTGCGGAAATCAACCACCACAACATCACGCGCGTCACCGACGTGTTTGTGAACGTGCGCGGGCGCGACGTCGGCTCCATCGCGGCGGAACTGGAGCGCTTCATCGCGCAAATCCAGGACGACCGCTCGCAGGTGCCGGAGGGTTACTTCATCCGGATGCGCGGCGAAGTGCAGGCGATGCGCGAGTCGTTCCAATCGCTGGGCTTCGGGCTGGCGCTCGCCGTCGTGCTCGTGTATCTGGCGATGGTATTTCAGTTCCGCTCGTTCCTCGACCCATTCATCGTGATGTTCGCGGTGCCGCTGGGCTTCATCGGTGTGGCGGGGATGCTGCGCCTGACCGGCACGCACCTGAGCATCCAATCGCTCATGGGCACCATCATGATGGTCGGCATCGTCGTGAGCTTCAGCGTGCTGCTCGTCGAATTCGCCAACCGCCTCCGCGAAGAAGCCACTGAACAAAGCCGCGCGCTCTCGCTGCGTGACGCCATCCTGCAAGCCGCCGAAATCCGCCTGCGCCCCATCCTCATGACCGCGCTTGCCACCGTGCTCGGCCTCACTCCGATGGCCGTGTCCGGAGGCGCGAACATCCCGCTCGCCCGTGCCGTCGTCGGCGGCGTTCTCGCAGCCACGTTGCTCGTGCTTTTCGTCGTGCCCATTTTGTTTCTCGTTTTCAAACCGGATTCAGTTGTAGCCTCCTATTGAACTTAACCTATGCGAACGACTCTTCTTCCCATTGCCGTCGCCGCAATCGGAGTGACGCTCACGCCGCGCGCTCCCGCCCAGACCGCCGCTCCGCCAGTCCTGAAAGTCGCCGCGCCCACGCGCGGCGACGTGCACCGCTTCGTCGCGCAGCCGGGCACCATCCGCCCGCTTCAACAGGCCACGCTCTATGCGAAAATTCCCGGTTATCTGAAAACCATTTCCGTGGACAAGGGCGACTCCGTGAAGGCTGGCGCGCCGCTCGCGACGATTGAAGTCCCGGAGTTGCAGGCCGAGCTGTTCGCGCAGCAGGCGCAAATTGCCAAGGCCGCCGCCGAAATCGCCCGCGCGCAGGCCGAGGTCACGCGCCGTCAGGCCGAGGTCACGCGTTTCGATGCGGAGTTGAAGCGCCTTCGCGCCGTCTTGGAAAAGAGCGAGGCCGAAAGCGCCTTCGCGAATTCTGAGCTGGATCGTCTGGCCAAGGCCCGCAAGCAGGCACCCGACCTCGTCACCGAGCAGCAGCTCGACAAGGCAAAATCTGACCGCGACGTGCTTGTCGCGTCCGTCAATGCCGCGCGTCAGGCCATCGCCGCCGCGCAGGCCGAGCAGCAGGCCGTCCGCGCCAGCGTGGACGTGGCTCAGCGGCTCGTCACCGTCGCGCAGGCCGAGGCGAAAGTCGCGGACGCCAACCTCAAACGCACGCAAACCCTGCTCGATTACACGCAAATCACCGCGCCGTTCAGCGGCATCGTCACCGCGCGCTTCGTGGACACCGGCACGTTCATCCCCGCCGCCACGGCGGGCAACTCCGGCCAGAACGCCGCCATCGTCACGGTGATGGACTTCGACACCGTGCGCGTGCAAGTGCCAATGACAGAACTCGAGGCCGCGCTCGTCGCCAACGGCCAGCCGGTGAAAGTCGCGCTCGACGGGCTGCCGGGAAAAATCTTTGAAGGCCATGTGACGCGCTTTGCCGGCGCACTCGACGAGGCCACACGCACGATGCTGGTCGAGGCCGAAATGCCCAACCCCGGCCACACGCTGCGGCCCGGCATGTATGCGACCGTGCGCGTGGGCGTGGAGAAACACACGAACGTGATGCTCGTCCCGTCCGAGGCGCTGGTGATGGAGAAAACCGCCGCGTTCCTCTTCCTCGCCGACGGCGGCAAGGCGAAGAAGACGCCGGTGAAGATTGGCTTCAACGACGGCGCGAGGGTGGAAGTCGTCTCCGGCATCGCGGAGACGGCGAAGGTGATTCTGGTCGGCAAGCTCGCGCTGACGGACGGGCAGGCCATCAACGTGCAGGAGGGCAAGTGAAGGTTTCAGGTTTCAGGTTTCAGGTTTCAGTTGCGACAGCGTTGGTGTGCGCTGCTCTCTACTCTCGCGGCGCAGAGCCCGGCCGCACGGCGAGCCAGCCCATTGACTTGCCCACCGCGCTGCGGCTGGCGGGAGCGCAAAACCTCGACGTGCAAATCGCCCGCGAGCGGCTGCGCGAGGCGCAGGCCCAGCACGACGCGGCGCTCTACAACTTCTTCCCGTGGCTGACGCCGGGCGTCGGCTACCGCCGGCACGACGGACGGATTCAGGATGTGACCGGCAACATCTTCGACACGAGCAAGCAGCAGCTCACGCCCGGCGTGAACGTCGAGGCACGACTGGATCTGGGCGAGGCATGGTTCAAGGCGCTCGCGGCGAAGCAGCTCGCCAAAGCCGCCGACCACGCCGCCGAGGCGCAGCGGCAGGAAAGTGTCTTCACTGCGGCGCTCGGCTACTTCGACCTCGTGAAGGCCCGCGCCATTGCCGCCGTCGCACAGGACGCCGCGCGCATCGCGGGCGACTACGCCGACCAGCTTCAGCGCGGCACCGAGCTGGGGCTTGTCTTCAAGGGCGACACCCTCCGCGCGCGCGGCCAGGCCGAACGGAATCAGCTTGCCGTCCAGCAAGCGCAGGAGCAGCAGCGCGTCGCCGCCGCGCGACTCGCCCAAGCGCTCCGGCTCGACCCGTCCGTGGACCTGATCCCCGCTGACAACGAGCTGCTCCCGCTCACTCTCACCGCCACAAACACGGCGCTGGATTCACTGGTGGCCCAAGCCCTCGGCACGCGGCCTGAGTTGAAGCAGGGGAAGGCGCTCACCGCCGCCGCAAAGAAATCGCGCGATGCCGTAACCGTCGGCCCGTTGATTCCCAGCCTTGGCGCACAGACGTTCTTGGGTGGGCTTGGCGGCGGACGCAACAATGCCTTGGGAAACTTCGGCGAGACCGAGAGCGCCGCGCTCACGCTGGGCTGGCGCATCGGCCCCGGCGGGATTTTCGACTCGGCACGAAAAGACTTGGAGGATAGCCGTCTCCGGTCGGCTCAACTCACCACCGAGCGGACGAAGGATGAGGTGATCCGCCAGGTCGTCGAGGCCCACACGCGCATTCACTCGCTCGCCGCGCAGCTCGCCACGCTCAAACGCTCCCTGGCGACCGCCGAGGAAGCGTTCCGCCTGACGCGCGAGCGCAAGGAGCGCGGCTTTGGCGTGGTGCTGGAAAACATCTTCGCCGAGCAGGACATGACGCGCGCCCGCAGCGACTACGTGGCCGCCGTCGCCGAGTTCAACAAGGCGCAGTATGGGCTGCACCGCGCAACGGGAATGCGGGCGTCGGACTTGAAGTGACTCCGCGCCGGAGCCTCATCAACTCCAGGCGGCGCGCAATTGCTCCGGCGAGGCACCGGTGGCGCGCAAGGCACGCAGGCCGAGCGCGTCGTGCCGCTTGGCCAGCCGGACTCCGTGTTCATCGTTCATCAGCGGGCAATGGAAGAACCTTGGAGCCACGAGGTCGAGCGCTTCGTAGAGCAAAAGCTGGCGCGCGGTGCTCGACAGCAAGTCCTCGCCACGCACGACTTCGGTGATCCCCATCTCCGTGTCGTCCACCACCACGGCGAGTTGGTAGGCAGGCAAGTCGTCGTTCCGCCAGACCACGAAGTCGCCAAAGTCCACGCCGGCCACAAACGACTGCGGACCGAGCTGGCCGTCGTGAAAGGTGAGTGTGCGCCCGTGCGGCACGCGAAAGCGCCATGAGGGTGACGAGCGATCTTCGGCGCCCGAACGAGCATCATTCGTCGCTTGCCGCTTGTCACTGGTCACTTTCCTACACGTGCCGGGATAAATCGGCTCGTCCTCGCCCTGATGCGGTGCTTGCAACGCGCGCAGCACGTCCTGACGCGAGCAGGTGCAGGGAAAAAGGAAACCGCCGGCCCGCAGTTTCTCAAAGGCCGCGCGGTAGAGCGGCATTCGCTCGCTCTGCGTGTAAGGCGCGTGCGGCCCGTCCACGTCCGGGCCTTCCTGCCACTCGAAGCCAAACCAGCGCAGGTCTTGGAGCATCGCGGACACGAACTCCGGCTTGCAGCGCTGACGGTCCAAGTCTTCGTTGCGGAGGATGAGCGTGCCACCGCGCTCTCTCGCGCGCTGCTGGGCTGTCCAAAAGGTGAGTGCGTGGCCGAGGTGGAGGTAGCCGGTTGGGGACGGTGCGAGCCGCCCGCGATATGGCCGCGACTGGCTCATGCGACTTCGTCGGGATGCTGTGCAACCGCCTCGGCCATGCCGGGCAAGCGGAAGGAAAGAAGCCGCTGCACCTTGGCACAGTTCATTGAACTGTCCTGGGGACGTGGCGGACCTTGGTAGTTCTTCACGGTGTCGGGCTGAATCTTGCCCGGCAGCGACGGCCAGTGCGGCAGCAGCAGGTTCGCGATTTGCCAGCGAGACAGCTTGTCTGCTCCGCAAAGGTGAAACAATCCAGTGGCGTGCTGCCGCAGCAACTCCCACGTCGCGCGCACTGTGACGAGTGCGGCTGTCGGGCAGCGGAACTCGTCAGTGAAGAGCGCGAAGTTTTTGCCCGCCGCGAGATCGTTGCGGAGCATCTCGTTGAAGGCGCGGTTGCCGGTGGGAGACTTGCCGAAGTTCAGCGAGAGGCGGAGGACGGTGTGGCGCGGGTTCGCCAATACGATCTGCTCGGCGGATATTTTCGTCCCGGCATAGACGCTCACGGGATTCGGTGGGTCGGTCTCGACGTAGCTGCCACGCTTCCCGTCAAAGACAAGGTCGGAGGAAAAAAAGAACAGCGGGATATCGGAGGCAAGCTCCGCGAGGCAGCGCGTGGCCTCCACATTAAGACCGCGCGCGGCCTCCGGGTCGCGCTGACACGCGGGCGGATGAGCGACGGCGGCGCAGTGGATGACCGCATTTGGGCGATCAGCGTGGAAGCGCGCCCGCACCGCCGTGAAGTCGGTCAGGTCGAGTTTCTCACGCCGCAACCCGATGGTCTGACTGTCAGGCGCGAACTGCGGAGCGGTCCTGAGCAGGTAGCTGCCCAGCAGGCCGCCAGCTCCTGTGATCCAGACACGAAGCGGGTTCATGATCGCGAGCCGGGGATGCACGCACCGCAGTTCATCAAAGTCAGTCGGAGAGCCGCCTAGTCAAGTCGCCGTAGGCATCGATGCGCCGGTCACGCAGGAAGGGCCAGTGCGTGCGCGTCACGTCCACCTTCTTCAAGTCCACCGGGACGAGGAGGTTTTCCTCCTTGTCAACGCTGGCCTTCGCGAGAATTTGCCCGCTGGTGCCGGCGACGAAACTTTGGCCCCAGAACTCGATGCCGTCGCCGCCAACGGGCATTTCCAAGCCGATGCGGTTGGCGACCGCCACATAGCAGCCGTTGGCGACGGCGTGGCTGCGCTGGATGGTTTCCCACGCGCCGTGCTGGTTCGCGCCGTATTCCCTTTTCTCGCCCGGATGCCAGCCGATGGCGGTCGGGTAGAAGATAATTTCAGCGCCCTGCATCGCGGTGAGGCGCGCTGCCTCGGGATACCACTGGTCCCAGCAGATCAGCACACCGATCTTCGCGTGGCGCGTCTGCCAGGCGCGGAACCCGAGGTCGCCGGGCGTGAAATAAAATTTCTCGTAGTAGAGCGGGTCGTCCGGGATGTGCATCTTCCGGTAGATGCCGAGGAGCGAGCCGTCTGCATCGATGATTGCAGCGGTGTTGTGGTAGAGGCCGGAGGCGCGCTTCTCGAAAAGTGACGCGACGATCACGACCTTGCGCCTTTTGGCGAGCTTGCAAAAGGCGTCGGTGCTGGGACCCGGGATGGACTCGGCCAGTTTGAAGTTCGCGTGGTCCTCGCTCTGGCAGAAGTATTGCGAGCGGAACAGCTCCTGCGTGCTGATGATTTGTGCGCCGGCTTTCGCGCAACGCTCCACTTGGGCCAGAGTTTTGCTCAGATTCTCGGCGGGATTGGTGGAGCAACTGGTCTGGACCAGACCGAGCGTGACGGTCGAACCGGAGCGGGGACGCTTCATGGCCGCTAGATTTTTGCGGTCCGTGCGGCGCGGTCAATGCGGACCGTGTGACCCTTCGTGTTCTGAATCTGCTTGTAGTCCACCTGTCCGAAGAGCTGCCGGATGAAGCGGCCCATCGTTTCGTTCGTGGGTCCGTAACCCGCGTGGTAGATGTAGTGTTCCAAGTCGTGCAGCAACTCGTCGGCGTTCGGGTAGCGGCGGTTGAGGTCGCGCTCGAGACACTTGTGCAAGACCTTGTCCAATGCCTCGTCAATGCGCGGGTCCAGCGTGCGAAAGTCGGGTATCGGCATGTTCTGCACCCGCTCGCGCGACTCGCTCATGCTCGCGCCCTTGAAAATGTTGTGCCCGAGGAGCAACTGCGCCAGCACAATGCCCACGGAGAAAATATCCGAGCGCTTGTCCGTGATCTGGAAGTTTGACTGCTCAGGGCTCATGTAGTCCACCTTGCCGGCGACCACCTCGCCCTCCTGGTCTTGCAGAAGGCCGCGCGCCTTCGCGATGCCGAAGTCCGTGATCTTCACGTCGCCCTCGAAGGCGATCATCACGTTCTTGAGGTTGATGTCGCGGTGCACGATGCCCAGCGGCTTGCCGTCCTTGTCAGCCTTCGCATGGGCGTAGGCGATCCCGCGCGCGATGCGGCTGGCGATGAACACCGCGAGCTCCTTCGGCAACTGCCGGTTCTGCTCGGCGCACTTCTGGATGAACTGCTCCACGTTCGCGCCGCGAATCATCTCCATCGCGATGAAGAACATCCCGTCGGTCTCGCCCAGATGGTAGGTCTGGACGATGTTGGTGTGGATGAGGTCGGCGACCAGCTTGGCCTCGCCGATGAAGTTTTCGATGAAGAGTTTCTGGTTCGCGTAGCTCTGGCGAATGACCTTGATCGCCACGCGTTTGATGAAGCCGCTCGCCCCGTGCTGCTCCGCCTCGTAAACCACGCCCATGCCGCCCTCAAAAATCTTGTTTACGATTTTGTAGCGAACCGGACATTGAATGCTGAACAGCCCTAGCACGCGAAAACGACACTTAAAATCAGGCTGCCAGTCAAGCTTTGACGGGCACGACAGGCCGATTTTGTCCTACAGGAAAACCGGCAGGCCACCGCCCGCCGCCTTCGCCCTCACTCCAACGACACCTTGGCGCCGAGTTTCAGCAGGTCCATGCCGATCCGGTCCACATCAAACTTCCCGGCCATCGCGTCCCCGTAATTCGAGAGGACGACGACCCCGATCTGCCGCGCGCGATGGAAGCCGATGAAGCTCACGTAACCGCCCGTGCCGCCGTTGTGCCAATAAACTTCCAGCCCGCCCTGCAAGGTCGTCTCGCGCTGCCAGCCCAGCGGCAAATCGCCCGCTTCGCCAACCTTCTGAAGCTCCCTCGCACGGGCCAGGGAACGTCCCACCGGTGTCTCCGCATCCTTGAGATTCGCCTCGATGAACGTCAGCAAGTCACCGGCGTTGGAGCGGAACGCCCCCGTCGGCGCGAAGACATCAAAGTCCCAGCCGGGAACTTCCCCGCCCTTCGGCGAATGGCCGCGCGTGAGCCGGGCACGCTGCTCGTCGGAGAGGTGAATCACCGTGTTCGTCATGCCCAGCGGCTCCAGCAACGCGCCGCGCATCAAGTCTTCGTAAGGTTGCCCCGCCTTGAGTGAGAGCACATGGCCGAGCAGCGCGAAGCCGACGTTCGAATAATCCACCAGCTTGCCGGGCGGGTTGTTCAGCTTCGCAGTGGCGAGATACTGGTAAAGCTCCTCCGCCCGATACTTCATGTAAGGATTGGCGGCACTGGCGTCGGAAAGATCCAGATTCCCAGGCAACCGCGGCAGCCCCGACGTGTGCGTGGCGAGGTGCAGCAACGTGACCGGCTCAAGCTCCTTCACCAACGCGACCTTCTCCGGCAGCGATGCACGCACGGGGTCGGACAACTTCGCCTTGCCATCGAGTTCGAGCCGCGCTAGCGCGAGAGCAGTGAAGACCTTTGTGACGGAGCCGATTTCAAAAAGCGTTTGTGCGTCCGGCAACGCGGAATTCGTCGCGCCCACGCTCCCGAAGCCCAGCACCGCCCGCTTCCCGCGCTGCGTGAAACCGATGACCAGCGCGCCGTTCTTGCGCTCTGCGATGTAGCCCTCGCCCATCTTCACCGCACGCTGCTTGAGGTCGTGCGTGTCAGTGAGCTTGTCATACTTGCGCTTCTCCCGTGTGACGTAGGCCAGCAGCCCGGCGAACAGCAGCACGAGCAGCAGCAACACGCCGCCCCCAACTTTCAGGACAAGCCAGAGGAACTTGCGCGTCTGGTCGTTTTGCATTCGCCGCGATGCAATCCTGAGCGGGACGATGGCTCAAGGGAAATTCAGCGCGGAGGAGCGCGGCGTTCATGCCGCAGAAGTGTGCAAACGGAAAGGATGCCTCGGACAACTTTCCCGCCTCGGCGCGTTTCTGCGGCCTGAAGGCCGCGCTCCGCTACGCCAGCAGCTTGTGGATCAGCTCCCCATGCACGTCCGTGAGCCGGTAGTCGCGGCCTTGGAAGCGGAAGGTGAGCCTCAGGTGATCGAGGCCCAGAAGATGCAGGATCGTCGCGTGCAAATCGTGAACGTGGCACCGGTCAAGTGCGGGGCCAAAACCAAGCTCGTCCGTCTCGCCGACGGTCTGGCCGCCCTTGATGCCGCCACCGGCGAACCACATTGTAAACGCGTCAATGTGGTGGTTGCGCCCGGTCTTGTCGCGGTTCTCCCCCATCGGCGTGCGGCCGAATTCGCCGCCCCAGATGACGAGCGTGTCTTCCAGCAGACCGCGCACCTTCAGGTCCTTCACCAGCGCCGCGCACGCCTGGTCCACGTCGCGCACAACCTTCGGGAAATCGTCTTCCAGCGTCTCGCCGGGGCCACCGTGGTTGTCCCAGCTCGTGTGATAGAGCTGCACGAAACGCGTGCCGCGCTCGATGAGCCGCCGCGCGAGCAGGCAGTTCCGCGCGAAGGACGGCCTGGCTGGATCCACGCCATAGAGGTCTAGCGTCGCCTTGCTCTCGCCGGAAATGTCTATCAGCTCCGGCGCGCTGGACTGCATCCGATACGCCATCTCGTAGGCCGAGATGCGCGTGTTGATCTCATCGTCGCCGGTCGTGACGAGCCGCTGGAGGTTCAAGTCGCGCACGGCGTCGAGCGTGCGACGCTGACGCTCGGCGGAAATTCCAGCGGGACTCGTGAGATTCAAAATCGGCTCGCCTTGACCGCGCAGGGGAACGCCTTGAAACGTCGTCGGGAGAAAACCGCTGCCCCAGTTCACCGCGCCGCCGCGCGGCCCGCGCGGTCCGCTCTGCAACACAACAAAGCCCGGCAAATCATTCGCCTCGCTGCCGATGCCGTAAGTCGTCCACGCGCCAAGACTCGGCCGGCCGAACTGCCCGGAGCCGGTGTTCATGAACAGTTTGGCCGGCGCGTGGTTGAAGAGGTTCGTCGCGCAGGTCGTGACCACCGCGATGTCGTCCGCGATGCCGCTCGTGTGGGGCAGCATGTCGCTCATCCACGTGCCGGCCTGCCCGTGATGATCAAACTTCTTGCGCGTTCCGAGACACTTCACGCCGTGGGTGCTGCCCATGAACGCGAAGCGCTTGCCCTCGATGTAGCTCTGCGGGATCGGCTGGCCGTTCAGCTCGACGAGCTTCGGTTTGTAATCGAACAGCTCCAACTGGCTCGGCCCGCCCGCCATGAAAAGGTAGATGACCCGCTTCGCGCGCGGTGCGGCGTGTCCCCCCTTCGGCGCGAACGGATTCACGAGTTTCGGCACGACGGCGTTGGCTTTGTCCGCCATCAGCGACGCCAGCGCGACGGAGCCAAGACCCATCCCGCAATGGCTGAAGAAGTGGCGGCGGGTGGAAGCCAACAAGGGGTTCTGCATCTCGGTGTTCATGTCAGAAAAAGCTACCGAAGACCGGCGGAATTTCCCGCGCCATCGCCCGCAGGCTTGTCTGCTGCGAACGCAAACGGGCGTCCAGCTCAACGTCGGACTCCGTCGAAGTCAGTATGTTTTCCACCAAAGCTCGGCGTTCGGCGAACCGCTTGCGGTGCGGGTGCCGCTCATCCAGCCAGTGCGCGAGCAGCCGCGCGCGCATATCCGGCAGCCGCCACATCATGCGGCCATAAACCAGTCGGGAAATGTCATCGGGATTGGCATACGGCCCCCACGGGTCCGGCTGCACCCTCTCATTAGCACCCGGCTTCAGCCGGGTGTCAGCGGCACCAATGACAGGCCGAACCGTTTCAACGGTTTGGCCGTCCCGGGCCGAAGCCGTTGAAACGGCTCCGGCCTCCGGTGCGCCGGTCACACCCGGCTGAAGCCGGGTGCTAATGAGAGGGGCGTCAATCATGTCAATCCTCTGGGCGAGCTGCCGTCAATTCGTCGATATACTCGCCACATTCACGGGCGGAATTAAACACACCAAGCGTTACCCAACTACCACGTCCCTTCTTCAGCAAACACGCACGCACTGAATCCCTCAGCCGCGAACAAGCACGTTCGTAGTGGAAAGCCTTCTGGTCTTCGTTCCACTCAACGACCCAGAAGCCTTTGTATTGTTCCAACCGCTTGTCGATTTTCTTCAGCGGAGTCATGCGTCATTCCCTCGTAATGGTTTCATCCAAGTTCAACAACACCCGCGCCACCGTCGTCCACGCGGCGAACTGCTTCGGCTCCACGCCGGCGGGGGCTTTCACAGACCTGGCTTCGGATTCGGTCACGCTGGCAGCCTCGCTCCTGAGCAACCCGGCTAGTCGCGTCGCCTCCGTCATGCTCGGCCTTCGCGCGAGGCAGAGGCGGAAGGCGTGTTCGAGCCGCGCACCATCGTCCGCCGGAACTTCCTTGAGCACGCGTGTCGCGAGGCTCTCGGCAAACTCGTAGAACGCAGCGTCGTTCAGGAGCGCGAGCGCCTGCAACGGCGTGTTGCTGCGGATGCGGCGCGTGCAAGTGCTGAAGCCGTCGGCGGAATCGAACACGCTCAACGACGGCGGCGGCGTGGCGCGGAAGTAAAACGTGTAGAGCCCCCGACGATAACGATCCGGTCCGATGCTGGTGGGCCACGCGCGCTTCACCTGGCCGAGCGACATCACGCCGTCGGGAATCGGCGGATAAACACACGGCCCGCCAAGCGTCGGCGTGAGCAGGCCGCTGGCGGTGAGGCACACGTCGCGGACAATTTCGGCGTCGAGGCGCAGGCGGTTCTGCCGGGCGAGCAGCCGGTTGTTCGCGTCCACGCGCTGGAGTTCCGGGCGGATCGCGGATGACTGGCGGTAGGTGGCGCTCGTGACGATGAGGCGATGCAGCCTTTTGAGGGAATAGGGGATGGATGAAGGGGATTGGGGCGAGGCGGTCGGGTGCTTGAATTCGACGGCGAGCCAGTCGAGCAATTCCGGGTTCGTCGGCGGCACGCCCTGTGTGCCGAAATCATTCTCTGTCTCAACCAGGCCCTTGCCGAAATACTGCTGCCACACGCGGTTCACCATGACGCGCGCGGTCAACGGGTTCGCCTCGTCCACCAGCCAGTGCGCGAGGTCGAGTCGGTTCGGCTCGTGGTCGGTGGCGCCTTCGAACGGATGCAGCACGGCGGGGAACTGCGCCTTCACCTCGCCGCCGTCGCGCGTGAAATCACCCTTGATGTGCAGGTAAGTGCGGCGTGGCTTGGCGGCCTCGCGCATGACCATCGTCGTGTCCACCTTGGGTTTCTCGGCACGCAGCTTCTTGATCGCGGCCTGATGCGGCTTGTTCTCCGCCGCGTTCTCAACGAACGACGTCAGCACCGCGAGCTTGTGCGTGTCGGTGCGCTGCGCTGGCGGCGTGTCGAACACCTCGCGCACATTCTGCGGGAGCGCCTGGCGTTGCTCGGGACTGAGACTGTTCTCCCACTTCAACTCGCGCTCGGTGATGCCCGCGTCCTTCGTGAGCAGGCCGCGGATGTAATCGGCAATCTTCGTCTCGATTTCGGCGGCGTTCTTCGACTGGTCCGGCGACGCGAGCGGCAAGTCCGGCTCGTCCTGGTTGTTCAGCATCGCGAAGAGGCCAAAGTATTCCTTCTGCGAGATCGGGTCGAACTTGTGGTCGTGGCAGTTGGCGCACGCGATGGTCAGGCCGAGCCACGCGTAGCCCGTCGTCGCCACGCGGTCCACGACGGACTCGATGCGGAACTGCTCCTTGTCAATGCCGCCCTCCTGGTTGATCTGCGTGTTGCGATGGAATCCGGTGGCAATCTTCTGCTCCATCGTCGCGTTGGGCAGCATGTCGCCCGCGATCTGCTCGATGGTGAACTGGTCGAACGGCAGGTCGCGGTTCAGCGCGCCCACGACCCAGTCGCGGTAGCGCCAGATGCTGCGCGGCGCGTCAATGCTATAGCCATTCGAGTCCGCGTAACGCGCCGCGTCCAGCCACCAGCGACCCCACCGCTCGCCGTAGTGCGGCGACGCCAGCAATCGCTCGACGACTTTCTCGTATGCATCCGGCGACTTGTCGCTCACGAACGCGTCCACCTCCTCCGGCTTCGGCGGCAAGCCGAGCAAGTCCAGCGACAGCCGGCGAATCAGCGTGACGCGATCCGCCTCCGGCGAAGGAGTAAGTTTCTCCTTCGCGAGCCGGGCGAGGATGAAGGCGTCTATCGGATTGCGAACTGCGAACTGCGAACTGCGAATCTCCGGCACTTCCGGCCGCTTCGGCGCGACGAACGCCCAATGCACCTTGCTCCCCGGCTGCTCGTTCGCCGGAGCCTTCGCCCCCTCGTCAATCCACCGGCGCACCAGCGCGATCTGCGCGTCCGAGAGCGGCGGCTTTTTGTAAGGCATCCGCGCGAGGTCCTTGTGCGTGCCGGAGATGACCTGCACCAGCAGGCTGTCGGAAGACTTGCCCGGCTGGATGGCCGGGCCGGACTGCCCGCCCTTGAGTGCCGACGCCGCCGTGTCGAGCCGCAGCCCGCGCTTGGGCTGCGTCGCGCCGTGGCATTGGTAACAACGCTCCGCGAGGATGGGCCGGATCTCCTTCACGTAATCCACCGGCGCGGCAAGGAGCGACGCCGCTGATGCGGCGAGGATTCCGATGGCAACGAGTCGTTTCATGCAGAGCAATGGCGCGAAAATACACTTCTTCGACCGCCACGACAGAAGGAAATTCGTCCGCGTGCCGGCGCTTGAGACGAACGCGCTTTCAACGCCAAGCCGCAAGGCCGCTAAGGCGCAGGGCGGAAGATCCGTGGGACGGGGTCAAGCTGGGCCGCCTCAGTTGCGATGAGTGTGCTAGGGAAGCCGTGATCCTTTGCGACCCTGCGCCTTTGCGCCCTTGCGTTAAACCTCAACCAACGGATTTGCGTTCCAACTCATTCGCTATCCGCCAGCAGAGCCACATCGGGACGAAGCCCACGATGCCGAACGCGCAGTCAATCAGCCGCCAGCCCAGCGGAATCCCGCGCACCTCACCGAACGCCAGCGCCCACGGCACCACCGCCACGCATGCGATCATGCCGAACTGGAACAGCCACTTGTTCCGCACCGGCTCGCGCCACGCACCGATGAACGCGACCGCGATGACGAGATGCCCGAACGCCAGCCAGTCCGTGCCGTAAGCGAGGAAGGGAAACTTCGCGTTCGTCTCGCGCAGCGCATCCGCGACGCGATAAAGCCAGCCCGCGAAGCCATCGCTCCCCTGCCCTGCCAAGCGCACCAGCACCGCCAGCTCCGTCTCCAGCGGGATCGCCATCAGCCCGCTCACCACGAGGCCGAAGACGAAGAACGCCATCCACGCGCGGAGGCGGCGGAGAAGCTGCGTTTCCGTGAGGGAGCAGGTAGTTTGGGATTTGGTTTTCGCTGGCTTATCCAACTCCAATCCGTCAACTGCGTCAATTTATCACGCCGCCACTGAGCCAAATGTCCGTCTTTGTGACTCCGCCTTTGCTCCGCCGCCCAGTCCCCCAACTCTGACCTGGCCGGTGGTCGCGCGTGTCCGTGCGCAACGACAAACGCCTTGAACTCCTCGTATCGCTGGTTCCAACGAGCGTCATTGCTTTGCTTGATAAAACTCCCCATCCGAAAACGCTTATCGAACGCCTCCACATCAAACACTCCTAGCTTTTCCAAACGAGCGCACTGGCTTGGCAAAAGTTTGACCATTCGCGTGCTTCCTTGTCGCGGAGCCTGCGAATCTTATGCCAAGCCCATGCTGGGAGTCGGGTTTCTTCACGAATCAACACGCTTTCTAGGTAGCTGATGAGCTTTTCGACCGGCTGACTGATGCGCCGCGACTGCTGGAAACGAGCGGTCTTCCGATCGATGACGCAAACCGGACAAGAGAACTTCTCCCAGTCGAACGGGACTGCTGTGGTAAAGCGACCGCACGAGCATACAATTTTGTGTGGGTCTTTCCTAGTTGAGCGGGTGTGAACGGGTTTCATTCAAGAGCAACGAGTA
>CAYZJP010000111.1:0-16750 GCA_964478755.1 uncultured Klebsiella sp. | reverse complement strand
ACACTGAACAATGACTCAAACCACCGAGACACAGAGAACGCAGAGGTTGTTTTATCGGGCTTTCCCTCGGTGTCCTCTGTGCCTCTGTGGTTAAATCAGCGTTTCCCTAAAACAGCGAAGAACCGGCTGGGGGCGCGCGGGGAGTGGCAAATTTTCAGTTGGCCATTGGCCATTGGCAATTGCCCCGAACATTTGCCGCCAACGGCTTCCCGCCAGACCGGTGCCAGAAACAGAGGGAGCTGATTACTTCAGCCAGCGGCTACCGGTTCGCCCCCCCCCCCGCAAAAGCTGCGCGGCCTCGGGGACGCTGTGGACGCCGAGCTTCTGGAAGGCGCTGGCGAGCTGGTTGCGGATGGTGTGGAGGGAACGTTTCCGTTCGGCGGCGACCTGCTTTTCGGGCTGGCCCGCGATGACGCCGAGGAGGGTGGCGCGTTCGCACGCGGTCAGCTTTTCGAGGGCGGCACCGGCGGCAGCGCTTTCCTGCCGGAGCGAGGCGAAGAGATATTGCGCGGCCTTTTCGGACAGGGGGAACTGCCCGGCGAGCGCGGCGCGGAGGCGGACGGGCAGGAGCTTGAGCGGGTCGGACTTGAAGATGAAACCATCGGCCCCGCTGCGGGCGGCCTCGGCGGGGAGATGCTCGAGATCGTAGGCGGTGATGAGCACGCAGCAGGCGCGGGGGAAAAGCAGCTTGATCCGGCGAATGAATTCGAAGCCGTCCATGCGCCCCTCGCCCAGGTGCCAGTCCACAACGAAAACGTCGGGCACTTGCGAATCCGGCAGCCCGACCAGCCAAGCCAACGCGGACTCCGCATCCGCGAACTCGCCCACCACGGCGAAATCCGGCTGGCGGGCCAGCTTCCGGCAAATGAGCTGGCGCTCGTCGGCATGGTCTTCGAGCACGAGGACGGACAGGCGGCGGACACTCATGGGGTGAAACAATTGGCGGCGAGGTTGTAGCGGCCCGGCGGAAGACCGGCAAGGGATTTGTGCGGGACGGATGCGGCTGGAAGCAGTCTGCCAGCGGGCCGGGCGGCGCAGCTCTCAAGTGTTCGCTCAGCCGGCTCAAGCGCGGACGAAGCACGCCTCAAGCCGGTTGCGCCTGAAGCGTCGTTCCACCCAGCGCGGCAGGCGTCTCGTGGAAGTGGCCGAAGTGCCGGTATTTCCCGTAGCGCTGGCGAAGCCGTTCGGCGGTGGAAAGCGCATCGAGCTGCGCGAGGTTTTTGAGCAGGTGCTTCTGGACGGTCGCCGCGCTCGTCACCACGTCGTTGTGCGCGCCGCCGAGCGGCTCGGGGATGATCTCGTCCACGAGGCCAAGCTCGAGCAAATCCTTCGCGGTGATGCGCAACGCCTCGGCGGCCTTCGACGCCGCGGCGCGGTCCTTCCAGAGAATCGCCGCGCAACCTTCCGGGCTGATCACGGAGTAATACGCGTTCTCCATGATGAGCACGCGGTCAGCGACGCCGATGCCCAGCGCGCCACCAGAGCCGCCTTCGCCGATGACCACGGCGATGATGGGCACCTCGAACGTGGTCATCTCGCGCAGGTTCACCGCGATGGCCTCGGCGATGTGCCGCTCCTCCGCGCCGATGCCGGGATACGCGCCCGCCGTGTCAATCAGCGTGATGATGGGCAGGCCGAACTTGTCCGCCATGCGCATGAGCCGGAGCGCCTTGCGGTAGCCCTCCGGGTGGGCGGAACCGAAGTTGCGCAAAATATTTTCCTTCGTGTCGCGGCCTTTCTGCGTCCCGATGACCATGACCGGCCGGCCCGCCAGCTTGGCGAAGCCCGCGACCATCGCGCGGTCGTCGGAGTAAAGGCGGTCGCCGTGCAACTCGGCGAAGTCCGTGAAGACCGTGCGGATGTAGTCGAGCGTGTAAGGCCGCTTGGGATGGCGCGCGAGCATGACCCGCTGCCAAGGCGTGAGGTTCACGTAAATCTGCCGGCGCGTCTCCTCCATCTTCCGCTCCATCAACTGGACCTCCTCGTCCAGATTGATGCCCATCGCGTGCTTCTCCGGGTGCTTCTTCAACTCGTCGAGCTTGCGCTGCAACTCGATGATGGGCTTCTCGAACTCGAGCTGATGTTTCATGCGCTGGCGAGCTTAGGAGCCGCGCAAACCAGTGGCAACGTGAAATCTCGCAAACTTGCTGGGAAAGCTTGGCCAATCGCGCCCCGTGTGGGCAAAGCCCAAGGTGGGGAGCGTCCGCCGGCCGGAGGATTGGCATGGCGGCGCTCACCGGCCAACGGCCATCGGCGCGCAACGGCCCAACCCGGAGAGTTCACCCGACCGTGTTCTCCGCCACGCTCGCACGGACTGAGCTGCCCCCCAAAGAGGCCGTGCCGAACCGGCAGACCGCCAACGACCGCGCGCTCCTCGAAAAGCAGGACGCCCAAACCCGCCGGTCCCCGGTCGCGCCGCAATTTTTCCTCGTTTTTGAATACAAGCCCGTGACCGAGGCTACTTCTCTGCCTTTTTGGACTGTGGCTTGGGGGCAGGCTTGAGATCGAGGTTCTGCATCAATTCGTCCTGCGTCACCTTGGACTCGACACCGTTCTTCGGCACTTCGACCTTCGCGAGCCAGAGCAAGGCGTTAAGAACGACCTTGCGCTGGTTGTCGTTGCCCCAGTTCAAGTGGAAATGTCCGCCAGTGAAACCGAAGCCACGCCCGCCGTCGGGCCGCTCGACCGCCCACATCATGATCTCATCGCGGCCCTTCGCCTCCTGAATGTGCGGGTAGGGGCCGCGCGGAAAAACATAGGGACCGTCGCGCACCGCATCGCCTGGCTTCGCGACGAGGATGGGTTTCACACCCGTCATATCATCGCGGAACCTCATGTTGAAATACCATTCGTCCTTCGTGCTGAACGGCTGCACGCCGCGCGTGATCGGATGCGTGATGAACTTCTGATAGTCCGGCTCCCAGATGGGATTGCATGAAAAGGAATTTTCGTAGTAGCCGCCAATCCAGTCCTTGAACTCCGCGCCGCCCTTGTCCTTCAGCACCTCGACGCCGTAATGCCCGCAGCCGAACCCGACGCCCTGCTGGATGAGCGCGGCGAGCGTCTCCTTGTGGTTGCCCTGCACGGCCGGATGGCCGCCGCCACCGTCGGCGTAGATGAACACCGCGTCCGCGCCCTCGAAGGCCTTCTCGTCGCGCACCCAGCCGTTGGTGTGGACCTCGACCGTGAGGCCGGGCACGCCCTGAAGGCACTTCTCCAACAGCAACGACCCGGCACGGAACTCATGCATCAGCGGCGGATGGCTGGGCTTGCCGGCGATGATGACGAGCTTGCGATTCTTGTCTGCGGCGGAGGCGAAATTTCCGCCAAACCAGACAGCGAGGGTGAGGAACAACAGTTTTTTCATGTGCGACAGAGGCCGAGCTTACGAGAAGTGTGTCCGCTGGAAAGTTCCTTTTCCGTCACTGACTCCTCAAAGAATCCAGCAGCCGTCCGCGCAGCGACCACGTCGTCGCGAGCAACGTGAAGACCAGCCCGCTCACCAGCACGCCCGCGAGCGTGAGGCCGAGCGTGCCGAGCGGCAGGCCTTCACCGCCAGAGCGCAGTGCGGGCAACACCGCCACCGCCGCCGCGACCACGCCGCAGCCGAGTCCGAGCAGGAGCAAGCCCGCGTGTTCACTCAGCACGAGCCAGCGCAGCGCCTTCGCACGGAAGCCGACGGCGAGCAGCAACGCGAGTTCGCCGCGCCGCTCAAGGACATTGCGCAGCACGACCACGCCGAGGCCCGCGCTGCCGAGCAGCAGGCCGAGGCCGCCGAGGATTTGGAACGTGCCGAGATACGTGTTCTGCACCGCGTTGAGCTGCGCGAGCCGGCGCGTGGTCGGCGTGAGTTCGAGGCCGAAGTCGCGCAGCGCGCGCGCGAGCGTGGCGGACACCTCGGCGACGCGGTTGGTCGGCGCGTCCACGAGGAAGTAGCGGTAGCCCGCCTCGCTCGGAAAGCGCGCGGTGAACTCATCCTCCGCGATGATGAGGTTGCCCTGGAGGATGGAGTTCGCCACCGCGCCCACGAGCCGCAACCGCACCGGCCGACCGCGCTCGTCCGGCTCGGGATACTCAATGGTGTCGCCGACTTTTTTGCCCATCGCCCAGAGGATGGAATTCATGTCGGCGATGGCATTGATACAGCCGTCGTCCACATTCTCGTCGGGCGCTCCTCTCAATCTGCTCCAAGAGGTGCACGCAGGTCTGGTCGCAACGAACTCAAACGCGCCGCGCTTATCCAGCAACTCCGGCTTCACCCCCAGCAGCCTCGGCTTCTGCGCGCGGTTCAAGTTCAGGCAGCTCGCGTCATCGCCATCGCGCACGCGGAAGGGCACGACGCTGACGCCGGCAAGCGCCTTCTCGTCCAAGCCCAGCGCCTCGCGCCCCGCCTTCGTGTTCAAGTCCTGCACCACCGGCAGCGTGCTCTCGCCTAGCAGCGCGAAGCCGCCTGTGCCGGAGCTGCGCTTCGTGGCGTTCGCATTCTCGTCCAGCCGGAACACGCCGATGGACAGCACGAGAAAACTGCCGCACGCGAGCATCGTGACCGTCGCGAGGCTGCGCGAGCGGCGACGCGTGGTGTTGCGGATGCCGAGGCTCGCGACCGTCAGCGCCGCCGCCGCCTCGCTCCGCTCCAGCCGCGTGAGAAACGCCGATGTGAACGCCAGCGCCGCGACCAGCAGCAGCCCCCCCGCGCCAAAGAACGCCCCCGCATTCGCCGTCTGCCCCGTGGCCAGCGCCCAGCCAAGCAGCGCTAACGCCAGCAGCGCGGCAGCGCTGCCGCCCCAGTAGGACAGGCGTCCCGCCTGTCTTCCATCTGGCACATGGGGCCGCGGTTGGTTGGGAGTTGTCGAAGTAACGGACACTTCGGAAGAAGTTAGAGAGTCAGGCAGGATGCCTGACCTACTTGAGGTGCCTTCGCCGCGCTTAAGCGCGTCGCCGTCCTCACTGATCACTAAACACTGACTACTAATTACTTCCTCCCCGCCTCCCGCCAATAGCACCCTTGCCGGCTGCCTCGCCTGCTTGCGCAACGCCAGCCACAGGCTGAACACCGCCACGAGCACCGCGCCGACGAAGCCGCCCACGAGCGTGGCCGGCTCCGCGTGGAAGTGCAGGTCGCTCGTGCCCACCGCATCGCGCCAGATGGTCGAGAGCGCGTGGAGCATCGCGCGCGCATACCAGACGCCGCCCGCCGCACCGAGCAGCGAGCCAAGCAGCGACAGCCCCGCGCCTTCCAGCAGAAACAACTTGCGCACCTGCTTCGGCGTGAAGCCCAGCGCGAGCAGCGTGCCCACCTCCGCCGCGCGCTGCTCGACGCCGAATTGAAACAGCAGCGACACGAGCACGAGCGCCGCGACGATGAGGAAGAAGCTGAACCCGATGAACAACCCGCCGAAGTCCTGCCCCTCGCGGCTCGCCTTGAGCGCCTGCTCGCGCACCGGCTGGAAGACCAGGCCGAAGTCGGCGGGTTTGAGCGCGGTGAGGAGCGCCTTCTCCAACTCCGCTTTGTAGGAGACGACGTGAGGAGTCTCTGACTGCTGTGGCTGGGAAATGGGTTTTTGCTTCGCGGCGTTCGGTGCTGACGTGGCCGGGGTTGGCGAAGGAACGGCCCCTTTCCCCTCACCCCGGCCCTCTCCCTTGGGGAGAGGGAGCGACGCATCCGCCGCTGGGACGGAACCTGACGCGGTCGGAGTCACGGACGCGCCCGTGGCTGTCCCCTCTCCCCGAGGGAGAGGGCTAGGGTGAGGGGGAACGGCACTGGCAGACACTTTGGCTACGTTCCCCACCGCAGCGCCCGGCGCCGGTGCTTCTGACTTCTGGCTTCCGACTTCTGCCTTCACCGGGAACCGCACCGCCGTCGTGTCGCCGAAGCGGTTCCCCCACATCTTGCGCCCGGCGCTCAGGCTCACGAAGGCTTTTGGCGTGCCGCGCCATTGCTTCCAATAAGTGTCGTCCACGAGCTTGCGGTGCGTGAGCGGGAAGCCCGCGTCCCAGTCGCCGATGCGCTCGGCGCTCGCGATGCCTGGGAAGTCGGGCATCAGCGTGCGGTCGGCCCACGGCATCTGCATGGGCACGATGGAGCGGACGCGGAACTTGTTCGTGGCCTCGGTCAGCCGCGCGCCCGAGTCGGGCAGGAAGTAGGACAGCTCCAGCTCCACGCCGGGCGTGAGCCGCAACTGGTCCGCGAGCCACTGGTTCACGACGATTTCGTCGTCGCGCAAGTCGGCGGGCACGAGCGGCGTGCCGGCGGCGGTGACCATCGGGTAGGCCGTGGCGTTGGTGCCCGCGCGCAGCAACGTGGCGAGGTAGGTGAGGACGGGCTGCGCGTTGGTGTCCACCGCCAGCGCGGCGCGGACGGCGGGCGGGTCGAGGAAGATGCGGTCGGTGCGGAGTTCGAGGGCGGGGGAGTTGGTGAGAGGGCGGAGGGAAAGTTGGGCGTCGGTGAGCTGCCACGAGTAGGCGATTTGGAGGGGCAGATTGTAAAGCAAGCCTCGTATAGCGAGGACGGTGTCATAGTCCCGCCGACTGCCGTCAAATACATCAACTTGCCGGTCAAGTTCCTTCAGACCCAAGCGAGTCAGAATATCGTCGAGTTTTCGCCTCAGTTCTAAGACAGCCGTCGGAGGTTTGCTTCCGGCATGAGTTCTTGTGCGATCAACAAAAGCCAGGTTGGCTTTGCGCTCCGCACCAACCTTTTGGGCCAACAGCGAGCTCGAAACAAATGCGTTGAACGGCGCGACTTGGTTCGCCTGCAAACTGAAGCGCCCGAGCTGCGCGCGGCCCGCGATGGCGTGGACTTTCAGCCGCAGCGCCACCGATTGGCCGTCGCGCGTGGTGAGCGCCACGTCCTGCGAGAGCGCAGAGACCTTGTTTACGCGGAGCAGAACTTCATCGCCCGGCTTGGCGGCGAGCTGCTCGGCGAGCGCTTCGTTCAGCACGACGGAGTCTGGCGGGACGTTGGTGAACGGCGGGGCTTGCTCCGCGAGCTTCCAGAAGTTCTCGTCCACGCCGAGGACGTGAACGCGGTTCGCGCGGCGCGCACCGTCTGCGGAGTTCGCCGTGCCGGGCAGCGCGAGGACGGGCGCGGCCTTGAGATTAGTCGCCAGCTCGGCGCGGAACAGCCGGTCGCCGGTGGCCATCGCGGCCTCGATTTTGCCCAGCCGGGCCAGCGCCATGTCGCGCAGGCTGCCGCGCACGGAGTCGCCCACGAGCAGCGCGCCGATGAGCACCGCCGCGCCAACCGTCGCGCCCAGCAGCACGCCCAGATGCGCCCGCGCGTGGAAGCGCAGGCTGCGAAGAGCGAGGGTCCAGAGGGTCATGGGATTTTAACCACAGAGACACAGAGAGCACCGAGAGGGGAGCCACAGATGAAACACAGATGGAACACAGATGGGAGTTGTTCCGAATCTGTGTTTGTTCTGTGTTTCATCTGTGGCTGAGATGCCTTCCTCTGTGTTCTCTGTGTCTCTGTGGTTCATCTCAGATTGCAGTGAGTTGCCCGTCGCGCAGCTCCAGCACGCGGCCCATCCGGCGCGCGAGGTCGGGGGCGTGCGTGACGACGATGAGCGCGGTGCCTTGCTCGCGGTTGAGGTCGAGAAGCAGCGACGCGAGCGAGTCGGCGGTAGCGCGGTCGAGCGCGCCGGTGGGTTCGTCGGCGAGGAGGAGCTTGGGCTGGTTGATGAGCGCGCGGACGACGGCGCAGCGCTGGCGCTCGCCACCGGAGAGCTGGCCCGGTCGGTGGTGGAGACGCTCGCCGAGGCCGACGCGGGTGAGAAGCTGCTGGGCTCGGTTCAGCGGTGGCTCGATGGCGGGCAGGGGACTGCCCGCCCTACCAGTGTCGGCGAGCGTGGGGACGAGGACGTTTTCCAGCACGGTGCATTGCGGCAGGAGGTGATGGGACTGGAAGATGAAGCCGATTTGCCGGTTGCGCGTGGCGGCGAGGGCGAGTTCGTCGAGGGTGTCGAGGCGCTGGCCGTCGAGGGTGAGTTCGCCGCTGTCGGGCAAGTCGAGCGTGCCGATGAGGTTGAGCAGCGTGCTCTTGCCACAACCGCTCGGGCCGACGATGGCGACGGTCTCGCCGCACGCGACTTCGAGCGCAAGACCGCGCAGCACGGGCAGGTCGCCGCCCGCCGCGCCGGGGTAGCGCTTGGTGACGTTCGCGAGTCGGAGCAATGCGGACATGGGGCCAGTATCGGGTCAGGGAGGCAGGGGAAAAGATTTTAATAAGGAAAGCAGGAAAGGCAGGAATTGGGAGGCGCGGGACAAACGCTGCGTTGGACAGACTGCTTTCCTGCATTCCTGCCTTCCTGATGGAAAAGAAAAACCCCGCCGGCATTCGCGGGCGGGGTTTTGAGAAAAAAACTTGGGCGGATTAACGCTTGCTGAACTGGAAGCGCTTGCGGGCGCCGGGCTGGCCATACTTCTTGCGCTCGCGCTCGCGCGGGTCGCGGGTGAGCAGACCCTCCGCCTTCAAGGGCGGGCGCATGGCGACGTCCACGGTGAGCAGCGCGCGGGCGATGCCGTGGCGGACGGCACCGGCCTGGCCGTTCGGTCCGCCGCCCTGCACGTTGACGCGCACGTCGAACTTGGTGACGGAGTCAGTGACCTTCAGCGGCTGCACGACGGCGGCGCGCTGGGATTCAGTGAGGAAGTATTTCTCCATCGGGCGACCGTTGATGACGATCTTGCCCGAACCGGAGGCGAGGCGAACACGGGCGACGGCGGTTTTGCGGCGTCCGGTTCCGAGGTGTTCCTGAGTGGCAGCCATGTGAGTGGAGTTGGGAAACTACTTCTTCTTGATGACGAGCGTCGCGGGGAGCTGGGCGGCGTGCGGGTGCTTGTCGCCCTTGTAAACCTTGAGCTTGGTGCGGAGGCTGCGACCGAGGCGGCCCTTGGGCAGCATGCCGTTGACGGCGTGCTCGATGAGCAGCTCGGGCTTGTGCGCGCGACGGTGGGCGACGGTCTCGAACTTCTCGCCGCCCTTCCAGCCGGAGTAGGTCATGAACTCCTTGTCGGTCTCCTTCTTGCCAGTGAGAACGACCTTCTCGGCGTTGATGACGATGACGAAGTCACCGGTGTCGAGGTGCGGGGTGAAAGTGGGGCGGTGCTTGCCACGGATGATCATCGCGACGCGCGTGGCGAGGCGGCCAAGGACAACGCCGCTGGCGTCCACAACGTGCCACTTGCGGTTGTCCAACGAGGCTTGGGCGTTCGGCAAAAATGTTTTCATCAGAATTTCCCCGTGCGGGGAGCGCAGAAAGTAGCAAACGACCCGAAACCGTCAATAGCTCATTTCCCGTTGGAACTCCGCGTTGTTTTGCTTCAGCCAAACATCCGTTTGAGCCGTGCCGCGTGACAGGCCGTGCGCTGGTCGCCGGTCATTCGGTCGAAATCGGGCTTGCCGTTCGCAAGCTTGGGCCAGTCGGTCGCGGGCGGTTCACCGCATCCCAAAGCCGGGGCTTTCGTGGTCGTCGCACGCGCCGAGGCGAGCGGGTTGTTCCGCACTGCGACTGTCGCGCGCTTCGTGGCGCTGCCGTCGTAGCTCATCGCCTGGTCGGTGAGTTCGAGATCCTTCTCCAGCGGCCGGTTCGGCTTGATGCCCTTGCCTTGGAGCACGCCGTGGTAGGCGCGGACGGCTTCGTCAGGCGACAGCTTGCCGTCAGTGATGAGACGCAGCATCTCGATGAACGCGAGCTGGTGCTCGGCGTTGTTGATCTTGCGACCGAAGAGCGCGACGCGCGCGCCGTATTTCTGCGCGTCGTGGATGAGCCGGAAGGCGTCGTAAGTCGTGCCCGCGCTGCCGCCGAGAATGCCGACGACGAGGTTCGGGTCGTATTGCGCGAGTTCCTCCATCGCCTTCGGGCCGTGATAGACGATCTTCAGGAAAACGGGCCGGCCCGCCTCGGGCACGCCCGCGAGTGTGCGCAGGATGTTGTCGTTGATGAACTCGCCAAGCTTCTCAGGCGCGATGCCGCTGCTGACGTTCGGGTCGAAGATTTCGAGGAAATGCCGGAAGCCCTTGCGCTCCGACTCCTCGCGAAATTCCTTATACCAGAGCAACGCCTCGCGGTCCTGGTCGAGCTCGTTGACGTAGGTGATGGAGTAGAGGCCAAGGTTCGCGCCGGGATAATTTCCCGTGCCGTCGCGCTCGCACTCGACCTCGCCGCACTGGATGTGATCAATGCTCGCGCTGCGAAACGGCTGGCTCGGCTCGCGCGTGTAGCAGCCGTGACGCACGGCCCAGACGTCGGTCGTGTCGTTTGCGCGCGCGGCGGGCGTGACGTGCGAGTTCTTGAACAGCCCTTCCTTGATCGCGAGCTGCTCGTTCACGTAGGCCGACATCAGCATGATGTCCACGAGGCCCTGATGTGTGACCTCGCGAATGATGTCGAGAAACTCGGGGAGGTTGCGGTAGCCGAATTCATCGCGGCTCCAGACCTCGGGGGAAAATTGCGCGGGCCGTGAACCGCGCTTGGAAAGAAATGACCTCGGCCCCGGCGCGCGCGCGCCAAATGCCATGTCCGCGTCCTTCGCATCGGCGATGATGAACGCACGAGAGGAACGGCTGGCCTTAATCTCAGCGAGCTTGGCGTCGAGGGACTTCATACACGCGCCCACGGCTACTTCATCTGCGCCAGGATCTGATCTGTGATGGCCTGCACGGTTCTCTCAGCTTCGACATCGAGGCCGACGGTCACTTCTGACTTCGCCGGCACGGCGCATGAAACGCCCGGACGCCACTCGTCATTGTCACACAGTTCGCACTCCTTGAGGCCGTGGCGCGGGTCGGGGATGCCGAGGCTCTGCTTGATCTTGAGCAAGTCCTGAAGCTGCGGCGCGGTCATCGTCTTCGCCGGCACGCCAAGCTGCGCGGTCACGAGCACCGTGCGGCAGTAGGCCTCGAGGATTTCCATTTTGAAGTAGGCGTCCTCGACATTGTTGTGGCTCCACGAGACGACGCCGTGGTTCGCCATGAGAATCGTGTTGTGCTTGTCCACGAGGTCCGCGACGAGCTTGCCCATGTCGGGCGTGCCCGGCGTGCGATACGGCGCGATGGCGACCGAGGCGAACACTTCATACTCAGGAATCATGCACGTCGGCGGCACGAGTCCAGCGACCGCGAAGCCGGTGCTGTAAGGCGGATGGCAGTGGCAGGTCGCGACCGCCTTCGGCTGCTTCTTCATGATCTGGAGATGCATGAGAATTTCGCTCGTGCGCTTCTTCGTGCCGGCGAGTTGGTTGCCCTCGAAATCCACGAGGCACATGTCCTCCGGCTTCATGAAGCCTTTGCTCACGAGCGTGGGCGTGCAGAGCGCGATGTCCTCGCCGACCTTGATGGCGATGTTGCCGCCGTTGCCGTCCACATAGGCGCGTCCCCACAGGCGTCGGCCGATGTCGCAGAGCTGCTCCTTCAAGTTCTGGCAGTAAGGCGAGTTGAACAGCGCTTCGAGGTCGGCCTTGGGCGACTTGGAATTCAACTGCTTCGCCGACCCTGTGACAGTGCCGCCTGCGTTCGCCGCCGGCCTCCGGGCGTTGGCGTAATCACGCAGCGCGTCCTTCGCGGACGGCGTGAGGATGGCGTCGGTGGGGAGACTCTTGGGATCGCCACCTTTGGCGAGCAGGTCTTCAACTTCCTTGGCGGTGATGACGGCGGGCATAAATCAGACTCAGGACTTGGGGTTGTAAAAAATGTTGTCCACGAGCGCCGCGCTGATGGCGTCAACGGGCGTGGGTTGATCGAATGGCTGCGCGGCCTCGCGGCCCTCGACGAAGCCGATGGTGTTGCCGATGCCCGCGCCGAGGTTGTCGAAGACGACGAGACTCGGATCCTTGCTCAGGCCAGGGATCTGCTCCGTGCCGTGCTGGAAATGCTCGCGCGTGAACGGGCTGACAAGCAGCCAGCGCGCGCCCACAAACGCGGGCTCCGACTTGCCCAAGGTCACGCGACCGATGACGGTTCCCAGTCTCATGGTTTCAGGCGGTGGAGTCCTGCAACGCGGTGGTCCCCGGCGTCACCTCGTCCACGACGGCGACGATCATCCAGCGCGCGGGGCTTTTCTCGTCGCCAACGGCCCGGCGCGTGGCGGCCCCGTCGCTGGAGATGATGACGCGCTGGTGCATGCCCGCGCCATGCGCGTCAATGGCCACCTGCGGCACGCCTTCCGGTTCGCCCTCGCGCCCGATGGGCTGGCAGATCACGAGCCGCCAGCCCTCGAAGCTCGGATGCTTGCGAGTAGCGGTGAGATTGCCTTCGACGCGGGCTAGAAGCATAGGAGTCGGAAGTCAGGAGCCAGGAGTCAGAAACGCTCGGGTGTAGCCATTAAGCAGGCGCGCGACTTCGCGGTAGGCCGCGGCCAATTGGTTGCAGTCAGCGTAGCCCAAGTCGCTCCCAAGGATCAGGTAGTAGTGAACTTCCTCAAGCGAACCTTGGGCGATGTTGAAAAAGCGCGCCTTGCCAGGCTTGCCGCGTTTGCTGAAACCCTCCGCGATATTGGCAGCAACCGATACTGCCGCCCGCCGAATTTGCGACGTGAGCCCAAACCGCTCGTCCGCCGGGAGCTCCTTGGTAAGCCGGTAAATGGCCAGCACGAACTGGTGGGCTTTCTGCCACACCACCAAGTCTCGAAAGCTGCGCGCTGGTTTTTCCATTCTGTCTCCTGACTTCTCAGTAAATCTTCAGGTTGTCCACCATCACGCAGCGGCGCACGCGCGTGAACGTGCGCGGGTTGCTCACGCCTTCGCCCGTCGGCGTGGCGATGGAGAAGCTCAGGTAGCCTTCGCCGCCAAGACCGAGACCGGACATGCACGGGCCGTTCTTGATGAACAGCGTCGTGTCGAGCGCGCGGCCCATCTGGGTCAACGCTTCGAGGTCGTGCGAGTGAATGATGCTGGTGTGCTTGTAGCCATGTTCGGCTTCGAGCGAATGCGCGACGCCTTCTTCCAGACTCTTCACGCGGGTGATCGGGAGGAACGGCATCATCTGTTCCTCAACGACGAACGGGTGATTCGCGTCCGTCTCAGCGAAGATAAGCTGCGTGCCGGCGGGGATGTTCACGCCCGCCGCCTTCGCGAGCACAATGGGATCCTTGCCGATGAAATCCTTGTTCACCGATGCGTGGCCGCAACCGCCGCCCTGGCCGGGCGTGATGGTGAACGCCGCCTTGGTGAGCGCGTCGAGCTGGGCGTTGGTGAGCTTCACCGCGCCGTTCTGCTCCATCTGCGCCATCAGCTTGTCCGCGATGCCTTCGAGCGCGAAGACTTCTTTCTCGCCGATGCAGAGCAAATTGTTGTCGTAGCTCGCGCCCTGGATGATGGCCTTGGCCGCGCGTTTCATGCAGGCCGTGTCGTCAACATACACGGGTGGATTGCCGGGACCGGCGCAGATGGCGCGCTTGCCGGTCTGCATGGCGGCCTTCACCACGCCGGGGCCGCCGGTGACGAGCAGGATGCGCACGGCCTCGTGCCTGCACATCGCCGCGAAGCTTTCCATCGAGGGCTTCTCAATGATGGTCGCCATGTTCTCGATGCCGGTCTCGCGATAGATGGCTTCATTGTAAGCGCGCACCGCAACAGCGGCGCAACGTGCCGCGCTCGGATGTGGATTGAACACGGCTGAATTTCCCGCCGCGCAAATGTTCACGATGTTGCCGCTCAGGGTGGGAATGGAGTGCGTGCTCGGCGTGACCGCGCCGACGACACCGAACGGCGTATATTCCTCGAGCGTGATGCCGTGGTCGCCACTGCGCGCGTCAGGCCGCAGCCACTCGACGCCGGGGACGAGCTTGATGATCTTCAGCTTCTCGATCTTGTGGTCGAGCCGGCCGATCTTCGTCTCGTCGAGTTCGAGCTTGCCCCACGCCTCGGCGTTGGACTCCGCCATCGCCTTGACGATCTCGACGATCTTCACGCGCGCAGCCACGCCGGCCTTCTGAAGTTGCAGGAAGGATTCATGCGCGGCGGCACAAGCTTCGTTGGCGTCAGCAAACACGCCGAACTTGCCGCGCAGCGCGGGACCACTGGCCGCGCCCTGGCCACCACAGCCGCAGTCTGCCTTTGCGGGCGCGGGTGCAGGAGCAGAAGATTTTGTTGCCGTCGGTGCGCCGCCGAGGCGGGCCAGCACATCGGCCACCACATCACGGATCAAAGTTTCGTTCACGGCACTCATGATTTCTTTCGGGCCACGGATTGAACACGGATGAGACACAGAACCGTCACGCCTTTAGCCGTGTTCAACCCTTGTTTCATCAGTGGCTAATTCTTTGCGCTGTAAATCTGTTTCCCCAGCACGTCCACGGCGTCCACGATGCCGATGATCACCGCGTCCACCGGGGCCTCTTTCATGCCGCCGGCGAGGCGGGCGCTGCTGCCCTGGCAGAACATGACCAGCTCGCCGATGCCGGCCCCGAGGGTGTCCACGGCGATGACAGTGTTCGCGCCGGGGCGGAACTTTGTGGGGTCTTTGTCGTCCACGAGCTGGGGGCGCAGCACGAGCAGCTTGCGGCCGCTCATGGCAGGATCCTTCTTCGTGGCGACCACCGAACCTTCGACGCGGGCGAGGAACATAGGCAGTAGTTAGAATCTAGGAGTCAGAATTCAGAAGCTGCCGTCTGGCCCGATTTCCGGCTTCCGACTCCCGACTTCTGGCTTACTTCTTCTTCGGCAGCACGGCTTCCACGTCGTTGTGCGGACGTGGGATGACGTGGACGCTGACAAGCTCGCCCTTGATGGCCTTGACGGCCTGCGCGCCGGCGTCAGTCGCGGCCTTAACGGCGGCGACGTCACCGACGACAACGGCGGTGACGAGCGCGTTGCCAACCTGGGTCATGGGGCCGGCGAGCTCGACGTTCGCCGCCTTGAGCATCGCGTCCGTCGCCTCGACAAGGGCGACCAGACCGCGGGTTTCGATCATTCCGATTGCTTGTTGTGCCATAGATGTTGCGGTGTTTTTGGATTGCGGTTGAAAAATTAGTTACGGGCGTTTTGCAGGGCGCGCTTCACTTCGCGCGCGACAACCAGTTCTTCGTTGGTCGGGATGACCAAGACTTTCACGCGTGAGTTTGGCGCGCTGATGACGGCTTCTTTGCCACGGGTGGTGGCGTTCTTCTCCGTGTCGAGGACGATACCGAGCTGGTCGAGCTGCGCGCAGATGGCGGCGCGAAGTTCGTGGCCGTTCTCGCCGATGCCGGCGGTGAAGACGATGGCGTCGGCTCCGTTCAACTGGAAGAAGTAGCCGCCCATCCAGCGCCGCGCTTCGCTGACGAACACGTCGAGCGCGAGTTGCGCCCTAGCGTTGCCCTTGGCGGCGGCGGTCTCGATGTCGCGGATGTCGTTGGAAAGTCCGCCGGCCAAGCCTTTCAGTCCACCTTCCTTGGAGAGCTGCCGCTGTGCTTCTTCGTTGGTGATGCCGAGCGTCTTCACGGCGTAGGGCAGCGCCTCAGCGTCGAGGTCGCCGACGCGGTTGTTATGTGGCAGGCCAGATTGCGGACTCATGCCGAGGCTGTTGCCGATGGCGACGCCGTTCAAGATGCCGGTGATGCTGGAGGTGCCGCCGAGATGACAGGAAATGACGCGCAATGGCGTGCCACGCGCGGGCACTTTGCCGCCGTCCACGTAGAGGCTTTGCGCGCGGGCGGCGACATCAGGACGCCCCAGCAGTTCCGCGCTGCGCTCGGCAATGAACTTGTGGCTCGCGCCGTGAAAGCCCCAGCGGCGCACGCCAATGTTGTGCCACGCCTCAGGCACGCCGTAGCGCATCATCGCCTCGGGCGCGAATTGATAAAACGCTGTCTCGAACAGGCCGAGCAACGGCACGCCGGGCAGCCGCTGCGCGAAGAGGCGAATGCCGGTGACGTAGGGCGGGTTGTGCGCGGGTGCAAGCCCGTAGCAGGCCTCCATCGCGCCGAGAACGCGCGCGTCAAGACGCACGCAGCCGGTCACGTCCTTCGCGATGACGGTCTTGAAACCGACCGCTGCCAAATCTCGCTCGGACTGGATGTGGCCCGCGTCGCGAAGCTGCGCGAGGCATTCCTCAATCGCCTTGGGATAATCCGTGACGCGTTCGAAGCCGCCCTTGTGGAGCAGATGCTCGGCGCTGTTCGCGCAGTCGAACAAGCGCCACTTGAGCGAGGTCGAGCCGAGGTTGGCGACGAGAATTTTCAAGCAGAGTCAGGAGTCAGGAGTCAAGAGTCAGGAGTTGAAAGCCTTCTGGCTTCTGACTCCCGGCTTCCAGCTCCTTGCTCATCATTGGAGCCACTTGCCGAGTCCGGCCAGGCTGTCGTGCGGGCGGGGGATGACCTGCACGCTGACGACGGAGCCGACCTGCGAGGCGGCGGCGGCGCCGGCGTCAATCGCGGCCTTCACGCTGGCGACATCGCCGCGAAAGAACGCGGTCACATAGCCGCTGCCGATTTTTTCCCAGCCGGTGAAGGTGACATTCGCCGCCTTGAGTGCGGCGTCCGTCGCTTCGAACAGCCCGCTAAGGCCCTTGGTTTCGATCATTCCGATTGCCTGGCTTTCCATAGGGTTGGTTGGGGTTTTTGAGTTTGAAGTATGGGAATTTTCTTTTTTTCCTGTGATAGGCCGTTTATTCCGATCAAAAATAAACAAACGGCAATTAAAAATAAAAATATCCTGTTCTTCATCAGAACAAGATATTATAAAATAATTTACTTGTCAATATAAATTATTTTTCAAACTTAACATTCCCTTTTTTATAATCAGTGTAAACTTTTTTTACAATTCCCTTTTT
>CAYZJP010000110.1:0-17021 GCA_964478755.1 uncultured Klebsiella sp. | reverse complement strand
TCCTCCGGCGGTTGCCATTCAGCGCTCATGGGTTCGGCGCGGGCGGCGCGGGCGGCGGCGTGTAGGTCGTCGGGATCGTGCTGCGGATCATGTCGCCCTCCGGCGTGCCCTCGGGGAACACCCGCGTCGCGTCCGCATACCACGCCACATTGATGTCCTCCATCACCGCGACCACCGCCGCCAGTCTGCCCACTTCCTCGCGCGACGCGGACTGCGCGTCACTGTAGGCATTCCGCAATCCCTCCTCGCACTGGTTGCGCAAGGTCTTGAACGCCGCCAGCGTGTTGGCCGGCAGCGGCGCCCAGGTCGGGTCCACCTGCGACCACGCGCTCTCCCACGCCAGCGCTTCGTCCAGCGTCTCCTTCCGGCTGGAGCCGCGCGCGGTGAGGCCGCCCACCACGGCGAGCTTGGCCGCGTCGCCCCGGTATTTGTTCCTCACCATGCCCACGCCCTGCACCGTGCGGCGGTGCAATATGTCGAGCTGCACATCCCAGTTGCCGCGCGCCGCGAGCATCACCTGCTCCGCCGCGCTGGCCGTTTCTTCCTGCCCGACCACGGGCGGCATGGCCGTGTTGTCCCCGATGATGGCGACGAGCGCCGCCTGCATCTGCGGGATGGTTTTCTCCTGCCAGGTCCACGCGGCGGCGATCTGCTGCGCCGCGCTGATGGTCTTGCTGGCCCGGTCCTTCACGAAGTCGGTGCTCTCGCCCATGATTTTTTCCTTTGTTGGATGGTTGATGGAACGGGCGGAGTAAACACGCCGCCCCGCCGCCCTGTCAACTCCCCGTTTGCCCCCATCGCCTCGCCAGCTGCGGCCACCCGCCCCGGAGCGCGGTCCGCCGGCCACCGGTCCAGACGGGTTGCCCGCCGCCTCCTACGGGTTCCCAGTGTCGTCCGACGCATTGCCGGGGTGCTCCTACGGGTTCCCGAGCGCCTCCTACGGGTTGGAAAATCATTCCTACGGCGTAGGAGACGTTTGGGAACCCGTAGGAATGGTTTTCCAACCCGTAGGAGCGCCTTTCCAACCCGTAGGAGCCTGTTTCCAATGCGTAGGAGCGTCTTCGGAAGCCGTAGGAATGCCTTGGGAAGCCGTAGGAATGATTTTCCAACACGTAGGAATGGTTTTCCAACCCGTAGGAATCAGGCTCCAAGCCGTCGGCAACAGCTTCCCATGCCATTGAACTGGAAGTAGATACGACAGCGGTCGGGGTTTCTCGCTGTTTTCGGTGGAATGGCTTCCTGCGGTTGCGCCGGAGGCGCGCCTGAAGGTAGCCGGTGGGAAGCGCAGCGCACCCACCGGATGACGGCCCCTCCGGGGAGCGCCCCGGAGGGAGCGCATGAGGTTTCCCCATGCGTTCATGCGCCCCGCTGGGGCGCGGGAAGGTTTGTGCCGCTCACCGGTGGGTGCGGTTCTCCCGGTGGTCGAACCTGCCCACCGGCTACCTTCATCGGCCCCGCTGGGGCCAAGACCACGCTGATCGGCAGCTTCCATTCCACTGAAAACAGCGGAGGATCGCGGGCGGCCTCCGACTGACCGGCCCGGCAACCACTTCGCCTGCATCCTCCCTCATCCCGGCCTGCTCCCGCCGGGAGAAGGAGCGACGCTGGCCGCGCTGCTCCCGCAGCATCCTCGTTGCGGCTTTGAGCGCAACCCGGAGGGTGGCCGGAACTTGGCCGGCGGCCACGCCCCCGGTGAACGCATCAAAATGGTTTCCGTCCGGGCAGGGACGATGGAACGGGCGTGGAGCAGTCCCGTGACAGGCCGGAGAACTTCCCGCACCCCTTGCCGGGGTGCCTGGGTTTTGTGATGCGCAAACCGGGGACGTTGTCCCCGGCCAAGTTCCCCACGCCCTCCGGGCGGAGCACGGAGGGACAGGGCTGGTTCACTGCTTCCGGATGCAGTAGAGGTTGTTCTCGCCGCGGATGTAGATCGCATTGTCGGTGACGCAGTAGGAGGCGAGGGTCCGTTCGCCGAGCGGGTTTTCAGCGAGTTTCATGAGCTGCTTTCCCGGCTTGAGCACCACGCCGAGACCTTGCTCGCCTTGGACATAAATTCTGCCATCTGCAAAGACGGGGGAAGCGGAAGTGTTTGAGCACACGCGTTCCTGATAGTGGAGTTTCCCGGTGGGGGCGTCGTAGCAGGAGAGAATTCCCGAATCTGAGACGAGATACAATTCGTCGCCCACCAGCAGGGGCGAGGGCGTGACTGGCACGCCGCGCGTGGTCTGCCAAGCCACATGGGTGTCCGTGACGTCGCCCTGGCCCCCGGTGCGTATGGCCAGCAGGGTGGGCGGGTTGTCATCTCCGGAGCAGGTAAAGACCAACCCGTGCCCAAAGACCGGGCACGGGACGACCGACCAGCCTTCGTCGTATCGGACGCGCCAGATTTCTTCCCCGGTCTCGGGGTTGAGCGCGTTGACCATGCCGCTGCCGGGAGTGATCACCCTCGGTTTGCCGTTCACGGTGATGGCCAGCGGGGTGCTGAAGGAATACTTCCTCCTGGCGGTGGTGGGCCGGTCGAACTTCCAAAGCAACTGGCCGTTGTCCTTGTGCAAGGCTACGACGCAGGGATTGGTCTTGCCATCACAGTTGAAGATCAGCGCATCGCCCACGAGCGAGGGCGAACCGCCGGCTCCGTGCTTGGTGTCAAAGCTGAACGAACGATTGGTCCAGAGCACGCCTCCGGCAAGATCGAGACAAGCGGTGCCCAAGGGACCGAAGTGGACGTAGAGCCGGTCGCCGGCGACGATGGGTGTGGGACTGGCCTGGCTGTTCTTCCGGTGCCCGGAGGTGAAAATCTCCGGGGCAAAGACTTCCCTGCTCCAAAGCTTCGCGCCCGTGCTGGCATCGAGGCACCTTGCGTGCAGTGACTGGCCGGGATGGGCGATTTTTGCCACCGAAGTGGTGAGATACAGGCGTCCGTTGGCCAACACCGGGGAGGACCACCCCTTGCCGTGGAGGGGCACCTTCCACGCGACATTATTGGTGCTGTTCCAATGGATGGGCAGATTGGTCGCAGAGGAAAGTCCCTGCCGGGTGGGCCCGCGAAACCTCGGCCAGTCTGCCGAATTCTCTGCGGCGGTCAGGCTGCTCGCGGTGCAGAGGAGAATAATCAGTCGGTGCGTGGGCATCGTGTGAGCATTTTTTACCCACCCTGAAAGAGTGGTGTCAATGCGGACATTGGCGGGCTGTGACTGCTTCCTTCGCCGCAGGAAGGGAGAACGAAATTCGTTCGTCTTTCACTCCAGCCGGCAATACGCCGCCAATCCCTGCAGCCCGCCCTCGCGGCCGAAGCCGCTTTCCTTGTAGCCGCCGAAGGGCGAGGCCGGGTCGAACTTGTTGTAGGTGTTGGCCCACACGACGCCGGCGCGCAGCTTGTTGACCAGCTTGAAAATCTTGCTGCCCTTGTCCGTCCACACGCCCGCGCTCAGGCCGTAGGGGATGTTGTTCGCGCGCTCGAAGGCTTCCTCGGGGGTGCGGAAGGTCATCACGCTCAACACGGGGCCGAAGATTTCCTCCTGCGCCACGCGATGGCTCATGGTCACGCCGGTGAGGAAGCTGGGCGGGAACCAGTAGCCCCGCGCCGGCAACGCGCAGGCGGATTGGTGCAGGTCCGCGCCCTCGTCCACGCCGCACTGGACCAGCTCGCGGATTTTGTCGAGCTGCGCGCGGGAGTTGATCGCGCCGATGTCGGTGTTCTTGTCCAGCGGGTTGCCGACGCGGAGGGTGGCGAGGCGGTCGCGGAGTTTCTTGATGACGGCGGGGTAGATGCCTTCCTGCACGAAGAGGCGCGAGCCAGCGCAGCAGACGTGGCCCTGGTTGAAGTAGATACCGGCGATGACGCCTTCGACCGCTTGATCCAGCGGCGCGTCCTCGAAGACGATGTTCGCGGCTTTGCCACCGAGTTCGAGGGTGAGTTTGGGGAGCTTTGGAGCGCCGAACTCCGATTCGGCGTGTTTCCGGGCGCTTGTGCTTGTATTCGCGCCGATTCGGAGATCGGCGCTCCGTTGCGCAACGGCCTTCGCGATGGCCTTGCCGACTTCCGTGCTGCCGGTGAAGGCGATTTTGTCCACGTCGGGGTGGTTCACGAGGGCGCTGCCGGTCGCGCCCGCGCCGGTGATGATGTTCACCACGCCGTCGGGCAGGCCGGCCTCGGCGAGGATTTCCGCCAGGCGCAGCGCGGTGAGGCTGGTGGTCTCGGCGGGCTTGAGGACGACGGTGTTGCCGCAGGCGAGCGCGGGCGCGATCTTCCACGCGGCCATGAGGAGGGGGAAGTTCCACGGGATGATCTGGCCCGCGACGCCGAGCGGCTGCGGCGTCCGGCCGGGGAAGGCATACTTCAGCTTGTCCGCCCAGCCCGCGTAGTAGAAGAAGTGCGCGGCGACCATCGGCAGGTCGAAGTCGCGGGATTCCTTGATGGGCTTGCCGCCATCCATCGTTTCCAGCACGGCGAGTTCGCGGGACTTTTCCTGGATGATGCGCGCGATGCGGTAGAGGAACTTGCCGCGTTCGCTGCCGGAGAGCTTGCTCCACACGTTGTCGTAGGCGGCACGCGCGGACTTCACTGCGTTGTCCACGTCCACGTCATCGGCGAGGGCGATCTCGGTGATCTGCTCTTCGGTGGCGGGGTTGAGGGAGGGAAAGTATTGGCCGGAGTGCGGCGCGACGAACTTGCCGCCGATGAACAGCTCGTGGCGCGGGGCGACGGGGATGTATTTGAAGTCCTCGGGCGCAGGCGCGTAGTCCCACTTCGATCCGAAATTGAGGCGGCGGTCCCTGGCGGGGATGCGATTCGCCACGGGAGTCACGACGCGGGGTGACGCAAGCACGACAGGCTTGGGTGCTTGTGCCATGGCGCGGGAAATGAGGGAGGGAGAACGGCGGACGGGCTTGCGTTTGGTCGCGGCTTTCACGGGCGCGAGGCTAGCAAAGGCGGCGAGCGTTGCCAGCAATTAGCCGGGAAAGCGGAACGGTCGTGCCTACACCATCTCTGGCACATGGAAGTTCTCCGACGGCTTGAAGCGCGGGTTGCCGTCGGCTCCCTCGATATACTCGAAGACCTTGCCCTCGAAGTTGCGGATGACGACGCGGTCGGCGTTGCGGCTCAGGACGTATTCCGGGTTGACGGGCACCTTGCCGCCGCCGCCGGGCGCATCAATCACATATTGCGGCACGGCGTAGCCGGTGGTGTGACCACGCAAGGACTTCATTACTTCGAGGCCGCGACGCACGCTCGCGCGCAGATGTGCGCTGCCCGCGATGAGGTCGCATTGATAGACGTAGTAGGGGCGCACGCGGCACATCAGGAGCTTCTGCACGAGCGCCTTCATCACGACGGGGTCGTCGTTGACGTGCTTGAGCAGAACTGACTGGTTGCCGAGCGGGATGCCGGCGTCGGCCAGGCGGCCGAGGGCGTCGCGGACTTCCGTGGTCAGCTCGCGTGGGTGGTTCGTGTGGACGCTGATGAACAGCGGGTGAAATTGTTTCAGCATCGCGCATAGCTCGGGCGTGATGCGCTGCGGGAGGAAGATCGGAATGCGCGTGCCGATGCGCAGGAACTCGATGTGCTTGATCGCGCGCAGACGGCTGAGGAGATATTCCAGCTTCTCGTCGCTGAAGAGCAGCGGGTCGCCGCCGCTCAGGAGCACGTCACGTATCTCCGTGTGCTTGGCGATGTAGTCTATCTGCCGGTCGAACTCCGGGTGGAAATCATAGCCGCTGGCGTTGCTCACGAGCCGCGAGCGCGTGCAATAACGGCAGTAGGCGGCGCAACGGTCGGTGACGAGGAACAGCACGCGGTCGGGATAGCGATGCACGAGTCCCGGCACCGGTGAGTGCTCGTCCTCGCCGCACGGGTCGCTCATTTCCCACGAAGCGGTGTTCGTCTCCTCCAAGCGCGGAATCACCTGCCGGCGGATGGGGCAATTCTCGTCATTTTGGTCAATGAGGTTGAAGAAGCACGGCGTGATGGCCATCGCGAGCTTCGTGCGCGAGAGAATCGCCCCGGCGCGTTCCTCGCGCGTGAGCGTGGGAAGAAGCTGCTCCAGTTGCTCGACGGTCGTGACGCGGTGCTTGAGCTGCCATTTCCAGTCGTTCCAATCGGCGGCGGCGACGCTGGCCCACGGGCCGCGTCCGGCGGAGTGGAATTCCTTGAGCTGTTGGAGTCGCTGGTCCGGCGGCGGCTCCTCGCCGCCCGCCTCTACGCTGTCCCGTGACATGATGGGCGGACTATAAATGCGAAGCGCGCGGAGTCAAGTGGGCCGCCCGCGCCGTTTGACGCGCCGGCAAACTTAAGCCCGGCCCAAGAATACCTCTCGCTCCCCGTTCGTTCTCTGCTATTCTCCGCGAGTCGCTTCGACGCAGCATGACACCCAAACTGTTTTCTGAACTCGCACTGTCGCCTGAACTCCTCAAGGCGATAGCCAAACTCGGCTTTGAACAGGCCGCGCCCATCCAGGCCGCCGCCATCCCCGTTTTGATGTCGGGCAAGGACGTTGTCGGACAGTCGCAGACCGGCTCCGGCAAGACCGCCGCCTTTGCCATTCCCGCCATCGAGAAGACCGATCCGCAACTGCGTGCCGTCCAAGTCCTCATCCTCTGTCCCACGCGCGAACTGGCGGTCCAGGTTTGCGAGGAGGTGCACAAACTCGCGTTCTTCAAGCGTGGCATCAGCGCGCTGCCCATCTACGGCGGGCAATCCTACGACCGCCAGCTCTTGGGGCTGCGTCAGGGCGCGCAAATTATCATCGGCACTCCGGGCCGGGTGATGGACCACATGAATCGCGGCACTCTCCGCCTCGATCAACTGAAGATGGTCATCCTCGACGAGGCCGACGTGATGTTGAACATGGGTTTCCGCGAGGACATCGAGTTCATCCTCCAGACGACTCCCACCACGCGGCAGACGATTTTCTTCTCCGCGACGATGCCGCGCCCCATTCGCGAGCTGATCGAGCGTCATTCCAAGACGCCGGAGAATGTCCGCGTGGACCAGCAGGCTATGACCGTGCCGACGGTGGAGCAGATTTACTTCGAGGTGGACCGCCGCTGGAAGATCGAGGTGCTCACGCGGCTCATTGACGTTCACGATCTCAAGCTGTGCATCATTTTTTGCAACACCAAGCGCATGGTGGACGAGCTGGTGGAGCATTTGAACACGCAGGGCTACTCCGCCGAGGGTCTGCATGGTGACATGAACCAGGCCCAGCGTGACCGCGTGATGAACAAGTTCCGCAAGTCCGGCCTGGAGTTTCTCGTCGCGACGGATGTGGCCGCGCGCGGCATTGACGTGGACGACATCGAGGCGGTCTTCAATTACGACCTGCCCTATGACGTTGAAGACTACGTGCATCGCATTGGCCGCACGGGACGGGCGGGCCGCAGCGGCATGGCCTTCTCCTTCGTCGCGGGCCGGGAGCTGTTTCAGATCCGCAACATCGAGCGCTTCACCAAGATGCGCATCCAACGCGGCCGCGTTCCCTCTGTCGCGGAGGTGGACGAGGCCCGCGCGGACGTGTTGATCGGCAAAGTCCGCGCGACGCTGCAAGGCGGCGACTTCGCGCGGCATGACCACGCGGTCGAGCGGCTGCTCGAAGAGGGCTTCGACAGCACCGACATCATCTCCGCCGTTCTGCACTTGTTGCAGGGCGGTGAACCCGGGACTCCGCCGCGCGAGGAGAAGTCTGACCCGCGTAAAATTCCGGCGTCACCCGCCCGCACGATGCCCGTTCCGGGCAGCGCTCCGTTGCCGGCGACTTCCAACAAGATTCCGGCGGCGGCGCACAAGGCTCCGACGGCCCAAAAGCAGCTCTCCACTCCCCCTCTCCCGACGGGAGAGCCTCAGACAGATCGTAAATCTGCCTCCTCAGGAGCCGACTCTGCGTCTTCACAGGACGACTCTGCCCCATCACAAGCCGTTCCCGGAACGAAACCGTCATCGGCGGACGCGGGTTCGGCATCTGCGCACCCAGCGAAGCGATCTGAACAGGCAGCACCGGCTAATTACCAGACAGATTCGTCTAGTAATCAGGCAGACTCGTCATCTGAACACGCAGAGTCGCCTTATCAGCAGACAGATTTGTCCTATAATCAGCCAGAGTCGGCTAGTTACAAGACAGATTTGTCCTGTAATCAGGCGGAGGCATCGGAAAAACACCCGGAGTCGGATAAATACAAGACAGATTTGTCTAGTAATCAGGCAGCGGCGACTTCCGCGCACGCGCCAACATCTTCTTCCCACCCGCCGGAGCATCCCTCGCAGGCTCCGCCAGCCTCGCCGCAGCCGGGTTTTCCCCCTCGGAAGCCGGGCATTCCCAAAAAAGAAGTGCGCGGAGCCTACGACCGCCCCGCGACGCGCCAACCGGTGCGGCGGGACTACGACCAATACGAAGACCAGCCTTACGACCGGCCGCGCCACGATGATTCCGGCCCCGCCCCGGCTCCGCGCCGACCAGCGAGCCGGCGCACCCCAGCGGAGATGACGCGTTTGTGGATGAGTGTGGGCGAAGCGCATGGGGTCGCGCCCGGCGATGTGGTGGGCTGCATCCTCGGCGAGACGGGCCTGCCCTCCGGCACCGTGGGCGTGGTGGACATCCGCGAGCGGCACACGTTTGTGGACGTGGCGGCGGAATCCGCGAACGGCATCATCGCGAAACTGAACCGCACCAAAATCCGCGGCCAGCGGCTGAAGGTGAAACTCGCGTGAGAGGGGTTTGGATTTCAGTGTTTGAGGACGTGATTGCGGGCGGTCCAAGCCTCCTGTCAGTCGGAGCTTCTCTCCCTCATCCTTTCCCCCTCCCGCTGGGAGAGGGGAGGTGCTTCACGCCGTCCGGTGAAACCGAAGTGACGCTCTCGCCAAGACGCGGTCTGCCATTCTCCCTCTCCTGGAGGGAGAGGGCCGGGGTGAGGGGGCAACGCCACAACGTCTCAGCACGCTCATCCCTGTTTTCGTAGCGCGGCCACACCGTTTTCCCGCCCATTTTTTCCCTCCTCGTGAGCGATTCAGCCCCAGCCTTGCTTACCGCCACCGACCTCGTGGTCGCCTTCAACGACCGCGTGGTGCTCGACACCGCCACGCTGGCCCTCCACGAGGGAGATCGGGTCGGACTCGTCGGCCGCAATGGCGCGGGCAAGTCCACCTTCCTCAAAGTCCTCGCGGGCCAGCGCGTCCCCGACAGCGGCGAGGTCGCCGCCCGGCGCGGTTTGGTCGTCAGCCACCTCTCGCAGGAGTTCACCCTCGACCCGAAGAAGATCGTCCTCGAAAACATTCGCGACGGAGCCAGCCATGTGCTCGGCCTCATCGCGGAATTTGAGTCCTTGCCCGCCAATTCCAAGCGCCACGAGGAGTTGGAGGAGCGCATCGCCCAGCTCGACGGCTGGAACCTCGACAACCGCATCGAGACCGCGATGTCGCATCTCAGCACGCCGCCGGGCGACCGCGACATCGCCTCGCTCTCGGGCGGCGAGCAGCGCCGCGTGGCCATGTGCCGCGCGCTCGTCGCACGGCCCGACCTGTTGATCCTCGACGAGCCGACGAACCATCTCGACCCCGAGTCCATCGAGTGGGTCGCGGAGTTTCTGGAGAACTTCGGCGGCGCGTTTCTCGTCGTCACGCACGACCGCTGGTTCCTCGACCGTGTGACGAATCTCACGGTCGAGCTGGCGGAAGGCCGCTTCTACTCCTACGAGGGCGGTTACACAGAGTATTTGCTCGCCAAAGCGGAACGGCAACGCGCGGAGGCCGTGGTGGAGCACAAGCGCCAGATGTTTCTGGAAAAGGAACTCGCCTGGGTCCGCCAGGGACCGCGCGCGCAACGCAGCAAGCAGAAGAATCGGTTCGAACGCTACTACGAAACCGCCGCGCAGGCCGGCCCCGTGATCGAGGAGGACATGGAACTGGTCATCCCGCCGCCGCCGCCGCTTGGCAACCGCGTCGTGGAACTGACCAACCTCGGCATCACGCTCGGCGGGCGCACGCTGTTCCGCAATTTCACGCACTTTTTCGAGAACGGCCAGCGCATCGGCGTCGCCGGCCGCAACGGCGTGGGCAAAACTTCATTGCTCAAGGCCATCATCGGCGACCTCCAGCCCAGCGAGGGCACGGTGAAGGTCGGCCAGCTCACGAAATTCAACTACGTGGACCAGTCGCGGCTGCAACTGCGCGAGGAGCGCACCGTGATTGACGAGGTGAGCGACGGCACGGAGTTCGTGATCTGGGGCAACGGCAAGCTTTCACTGCGCGCCTACCTGAAGCGGTTCCTCTTCTCCGACGACCGCATCAACTTGCAGGTGAAATATCTCTCCGGCGGCGAACGCAGCCGCCTTCTGCTCGCGCGCATACTCAAGCAGGGCGGCAATTTCCTCATCCTCGACGAGCCGACGAACGATCTCGACTTGAACACGCTCCGCGTGCTCGAAGAGGCGCTCATCGCCTTCCCCGGCGTCGTGCTCGTCGTGAGCCACGACCGCTATTTCCTGAACCGCGTGTGCACCGGCGTGTTGGCCTTCGAGGGCGACGAGCGCATTGCCTACAGCGTGGGCAACTACGATTACTACGCGGAGAAGAAAACGCGCTCGGTCGCGGCCGCGATGGCTCCGGCCCGCGCGAGCACGGGCAATTCACCCGCGAAAAAGGCCGCCCAGCCCGTCCCCGCGGCGGCCGGCAAGTCCTCGGTCGGCAGGCGCAAACTGAGTTTCAAGGAAGCCCGCGAACTGGAGGACATGGAGAACCAGGTTTACGGCGTGGAGGAGCAGATTGGACGCATCGAGAATCTGTTCGCGGACCCCGACTTCCACAAAACACACGCCACCCAGACCAATGCGCTCCTCGCCGAGCTTGCGGCACACAAGGAAAAGTTGAGCCAGCTCTACAAACGCTGGGAAGAGCTCGAAGCCATCAAGACGGCGAGCTGACCGAGCCAGTGGAAGAGTTGCGGAGGCTGGCGCTGGATGGCGCTTTCGCACCCCGCTCCGCACTCTGCCGAGGCTTTCAACTCCCTCTCCTCGTGCGGAGCAAGGGGAGGGCAACTGTTTTATTGGGCGAGAGGATGGAAGTGTCTTAAACCATCTCCGCAGAACTCCACCGCTCGCCGGCCTGCAACACGCGGCACTTCTGCCCGAGCTTCGCACACTCCGCCACGAACCCCTCCGGCGACGCCGTGTTGAACGTGAACATATCGTAGTGCATCGGGATCGCCAGCCGCGCGCCGATGGCCTTCGCCAACCGCGCCGCCTCGCGACCGTCGAGATTCCCCGCGACCTTCCGCTCCGGTTTGTCGCCGTTGATGGGCAGCAGCACCACATCCACGCGGAACGGGCGCACCCAGTCCTCGATGCCCGCGTAATGCTTCGTATCGCCCGCGTGATACACGCGCCACGGGCCGAACTGGATGATGTAGCCGAGGAACTTGTGGTGGCCCGCCGCGTCCACCTCCAGCTCGTTGTGCGCGGCGGGAATTCCGTTGAACGTGAACCCGCCCGCCGACTTCACATCGCCCGCGCGCACGCCGAGGAGGTTTGCAGCTTTCAAACTCAGGCCGATGCGGAACGCGCCCGCGCCGCGATTCGCCTCCGGCAGCACGAGCGGCAGCGTGGGCTTGGCCGCGAGCAACGGCTTGAGCGTGTCGGGATCGAAGTGGTCGGTGTGATTGTGGCTGCTCGTCACCACGTCCACGAAGCCCAGCCGCTCCGGCGCGACGACGCGCTCGGTCATGCGCACGTGCGGCTTGTCGGTCTTCTCATACTTCACCGTGAGCGAATCGGAGAGATACGGATCCAACAGCGCGTGCCGGCCGTTGAACTGGACGAGGAAACCGCTCTGCCCCAGCCACCACAGGCGGAAGTTGGGCCGGTCGGGCTTGGCGGACTCGATGTCGGCGAGCAGGGCGTCGTCTTGGAGAATGGGCTTAATCATGAGCGCGCTTATGCCTGCCGTTGCAAGCGAAGCAAACCGGCTAGATGCCAAAATGCTTCTGCTGCTCGTCTTTCCGCGCTGCTTTGGGCGCTTTTTTGAAAGTCTCGTCCACCGTCACGTTGCCGCTGGGCCGCTCAATGGTGACGCCCGCCAACAGTTGCTCAACCGTGCGAAGCTGAATGCGGGGAAACTTCTGACCGTTGAAGGCGCTTTCATAGAAGCCGGCACCGGCGGCCTCAGTCACCATCGGTTTGGTGGGCGGATCGAGGGAGATGAGGATACCCAGAGCCGCACCATTTTTCCGCACCACGTCACTCAGCTCCCGAACGTCCTTCACGCTCACATGACCGCTCTTGACCGAGAAAATGATGGCCTGTGGTTTGACGTTCGGGTCCGGGTGGTCGCGGAACAGGATTTTGCCATCCACTCCGCCATCGGCCCCCTTCTTCTGTTCAGTGCCGCGTCCGCCCACCAGCCCGAGCGCCCACCATTGGAACTGATACTTGTTCTCGGCGGCGAGTTGTCGTGCTCCCTCCAAGTCCGTCGGTTCGCCCAACACCTTGGGCACCATGCGCGCACCGTAGCGCTCCCGAAGCCGGTTTTTGATGAGAGTGATGGCGATGTGCGTGATGTCTATCCCCACCCACTTCCGGCCCAGCGCCTGCGCGGCATCCACGGTCGTGCCGCAGCCGCAGAACGGGTCAAGCACCACGTCGCCAGGACTGCTGCTTGCGCCGATGATGCGTTCAAGCAGCGCGACCGGCTTTTGGGTTGGATAGCCCTGACGTTCAGCCGAGAGGTTGTGCAACGGGGGGATGTCATCCCACAAGGCTTGCAACGGCACGCCGGGCATCTCGTCGGCGTAGCGTTTGAACATGGGGACTCCGTCCTTCTTCTGCGGCCAGTGAATTCGGCCCGCGGCATCGAGTCCATCGAGCTTCCGTTGGACCGTGCCTGTGATGCTCAGTTTTTCACAGGCGTCACCGGGCACCGCCCAGTGTCTCCCTTTCGCCGTGACATCAATTCCCTTCCATGGCAGGCCGCTGTCCCCCTTGCGCGTGCCAGCGCCAGTCAAGTCCGAGCGACGCCAGCGGCGTCCATCGGCATCCCGATGCGTGTAAAACTCATCAAGATAGTGTTCGTCGAAGGGCATGAACTGGTCATGCCAGGTGTATCGGTCGGAACGGGTGTAAAAGAGCAGCGTGTCGTTGACGGGGCCGAAGCGTTTCGCGCTGCTGTGCGCGCTGGTGCGCTTCCAGACAATCTCGTTGCGAAAGTTCTCCGCGCCGAAAAGCGCGTCGAGCAACAGCTTGAGGTAATGCGAGGCGGTGGGGTCGCAATGGAGGTAAAGCGAGCCGGTGGACTTGAGCACGCGGCGCAGTTCGACCAAACGCGGGGCCATCATGGCGAGATAGGCCATCATGTCGTTGTGCCCGAGGAACTCCATGAAGGCGCGCATCACGTTGCCAAGTTTGTCCGGGCGAAGGGAAAGCTCCTCATAGGCGCGCTGGCTTTCTGTGTTCCACTCCCAAGTGTCAGCAAAGGCTTGAATCTGCGCTGCAGCCGCAGTGCCGTCCTTCTCCTGAAAGAAGGCGTTGTAGTTCTGCGCGGAATTGAAGGGCGGGTCCAGATAGACGAGGTCCACCGACTCGTCCTTGAGATAGCGACGGAGGATGTCGAGGTTGTCTCCGTAGTAGAGCGTGCCCATGTGTGCGGAGGCTAGGAGACGCGCTTGGCCGGGTCAATCACGCGGGAATGAGGCGGGCCTTGCACGGTGCTTCGCTAAACTTCCCGCCGCACCCGATTCACACCTACGACCATGTTCGCCAGCTTCTGCCGCGCCGCCCAGCGCGCGGTCTGCGAGAGGCCACAATCGGGGGCGAAGGCGAGCTTCTCTGGCGGCGCGTGCTTCAGGCAGGCGCGGACGCGTGCGGCGATGGCCTCTGGCGTTTCAATGTAATAGCTCTTCACGTCCACGATGCCCACGGCGGCAATGTGGCACTTCGCGATTTCACCGATGACCTCCAGCTCCGCAAACTCCCGGCTCGCCATCTCGACGTGGATTTCGTCCGCGTGCAGGTCGAGGAACGCGGGGAACATCGGCGCGTAACGGCGCGGGCCGACGGCGTGGCCCTTGTAGTTGCCGAAGCACAGGTGCGTCGAGAGGTGGCACTTGCCCGCGACGGCCTCGACGGTGCGGTTGAAGATGTTCACGAAGCGTCGTGGGTCTTCGCGGTGCGCGTAACAGCTCATGCTCGGCTCATCCACGCAGATTTCCGTGCAGCCCGCGCGCACGAGCGCCTCCAGCTCCGCGCGCACGAGCGGGAGCAACGCCTCGGTGAGTTCCCAGCGGTTCTTGTATTGGTCGTTGGGCAGCAACCGGCCGGAGAGCGTATAGGGGCCGGGAACACTGGCCTTCAATGTGATTGGCGATTGGCGATCGCCGACTTGCGCTTGGGCCACGCGCTTGAGCCGCTCGAAATCCTCCACCGCGCCCAGCCCGCGCGGGGCGCGCGGTTCACCGATGACCTTGTGCTTGCCGCGCTGGTCGTGCGCGGGCGGACCGAAGCGGCGCGGCGGCGCGCTCTCCAGTTCGATGCCCTCGATGAAGCCGTAGAAGCTGAGGTTGAAATCCAGCCGCGTTTGCTCGCCGTCGGTGATGACATCGAGGCCGGCATCGAGTTGGTCCTTCACGGCGATGGCCACGGCGTCGTCAATCATCTCCGCACGATCCGCGTCGCCGAACTGCGCGAGATGCTGCGAGGAGAACTCCAGCCAGCCGGGAAACGGCAGGCTGCCGATGACGGTCGTGCGGAGAGGCTGGTCTTTCATGTTGAGATGAACCACAGAGACACAGAGGACACAGAGAGATTTCTTACTCTGTGCACTCTGTGTCTCTGTGGTTGAACTTCAGTCGCCAAGGTTCCGGTAAAGTTCCGCCAGCCGTCGCGCGTGCTCGTCGTAGGCAGCTTCAAATAACTCGGTGGCCTTCGCAGGTCCCACGACGGCACCGGCGGTGAGCACCTTCGGAGGTTGGCCCGCCTGCGTGAGTCGCGCGGCGACCTCGGCTTTGATCGCATTCACCAAAGCGCAGCCGCCCATGGTCGAGCCGGGCGCGACCGGCGTGTCGAGGTTGGGCACCTTCACCATCGCGTCGCCCACGGGCGCGCCGGTGTCGAGCACGAGGTCCGCGAAGTCCTGAAGCTTCTTCCCGCTCGGATGCCGGCTCGTGCTCGCCTCGCTGTGCGCGCGGCTGATGATGGCGACGACTTTCACGCCGCGTTGCTTGAACTGCTCGGCCATCTCGATAGGCACGACGTTGCAGCCGGACGAGGACGCGACCAGCGCAGAATCCTTCTCGGACAGATCGAAGTTGCGCAGGATGCGCTCGGCGAGACCGGAAACGTTTTCGAGGAACATCGCCTGCCGCTGGCCGTTCGCGCCGACGACGAGGTTGTGAAACGAGAGCGACAGCTCGACGATCGGATTGAAGCCGGGGAACGAGCCATAACGCGGCCACATCTCCTCGACGAGAATGCGGCTGTGCCCGGAGCCGAAGAGGTGGACCATGCGGCCGGCGAGGATCGTCTGCGTGAACCACTCGGCGGCCTGCTGGATCGCAGGCGTCTGACGCTCCACCGCGTGAAGCAGCGTGTGGCAGTGACGGAGGTAATCGCCGGTCAGGGATTGCGGCTGCATTGCTCAGGAAGTTCTAGCAGGCCGGGCCGGCGGGTGGATAGCGCGGAAAATCTACACGAAGTGAAGTGAACGCGAACCAAACGATTCTCTGTTTTCCATCCGGGGCGCTCTCTGCTTGAATCCGCCTGCCGTGAAAAAACCCGCGCCGCTCTCGCTCGTCCGCCGCGCACCGCCACGCCTGCGGAAGGATCTGGAGTGCGTCCTCATCAGCCGCACGCAGATTCACCGCCGCGTGCGCGAGCTGGCCAAGCAGATCGAGCGCGACTTCGCCGGACGCGACCTCGTGGTCGTCTCGCTGCTCAACGGCACGGTGATGTTCCTCGCCGACCTCATCCGCAGCCTGAACATGCCGCTGCGCCTGGATTTCATCGGCGTTTCCAGCTACGGCAGCGGCACCGTCTCGCGCGAACTGATCTTCACGAAGGAACTCCGCCTCGAAGTCCGCGACCGCGACGTGTTGCTCGTGGACGACATCCTCGACACGGGCAAGACGCTCACGACAGTCATCGCCAAGCTCCAGCAGCTTCACCCGCGCCAGATCAAGACTTGCGTCCTGTTGAACAAGCCCGCCCGCCGCGTCGAAAACGTGCAAGCCGACTACGCGGGTTTTGAGATCCCCGATCTCTTCGTCGTCGGTTACGGCCTCGACTACGCGGAGCGCTACCGCAACCTGCCGTTCGTCGGTGTGCTGAAGCCGGAGATGTATCGGGCGGGATGAAAATCACGATTCAATTCTGGTCCTACTTCAGAGATCTCACCGGCTGCCCGCAGGCCAGCGAGGAACTTGCGTCAGGGGCTACCATTGGCGATCTGCTGAACCGTCTCCACACCCGCTTCCCGGAACTTGTCGCCATGCAGAACTCCACGCTCATCGCCGTCGGCGTCGAGTATCAGGGCCGCGATTACGTGCTGAAGGACGGCGATGAAGTCAGCTTGTTCCCGCCGGTGCAGGGTGGTTAGCTGTGAAGCGTGAGCACCGCAATCACAGTCGCCGAGGGAATCCTGTTCTGTCTGGTTCTCCTTCTGGGTGGTTTCATTGCCGCCCGCACGAGGCGTCTCCTATGGGGGGTGATGAGTGTCTGGCTCGCCCTCATCCTCATCACCACGCCGCTGGCCCTTGTAAACTGGGCGTGGGTGGATGCTTGTTCAAGGGCGGCATCCGCCAGAGCCTCGGCGGCGGAGCGTGACCGGCTCCACGAGTTGGTGAATCTCTTTCCCGATGGCATGCACGTTTTGGCCAGCATTTTCATGGGGTGGTTCTACGGAGTTGTGGCGGGCGTGATAGGCTTACGTTTCCGAAAGCCAACAGAAGCCGCCACACATGAGACAGGCGCGCGCCCGGCCGACTGATCACTATTCACTAGAGGCTATCCCAAAACCCTTGAACGTGAAAAGCGAAACGCTGTCTGAC
>CAYZJP010000109.1:0-17144 GCA_964478755.1 uncultured Klebsiella sp. | reverse complement strand
GTTGGGGTCGCCGGTGATGGACGGGTCAAACGTCGCCTGGATGGTGAGACCTCCCTGCGCCGAAGGAGCGAGCGCGCTGACAGCCAAGCCAACAAGTAGTCCCCAGAAGTGCTTTTTCATGCGCGTTCGCTCGATTGCGGGTCGGGCTAGGTCAGACGCGGGAACGCGTCCGCCGCCACAGGCAGCACTTTGAGAAGTTGGTTCATGGGTTGTGGTGCGTGAACAATGCCGATTCCCCCGCGTTTGACAAGTCAAATGAACCCGCGATCTCGCCCGCGCTGCAAGCCGCCATCCTCTTGCCGTTGACGAATTTTTCCCGCACTGTCCGGCGCGTGAATCGCTTCGCCATTCTCCTCCTAGCCGCGAGCTTGCCCTTCGCCTCGGTGCGCGCCCAGTCCGATGACGCGCTGCCCATCCTCGTGCAGGTGCTCGCGTCCGCCGATGACACGCAGGTGCAGCTCGACATTCTCAAGGGCCTGGCGGACGGACTCAAGGGCCGCCGCGGCGTGAAGATGCCGGCGGGCTGGGACGCTGCCGCAGCGAAGCTCGGCTTGAGCAGCAACGCGCAGGTGAAGGAACTCGTGCAGCAGCTCTCGCTCGTCTTCGGCAGTGCCAGCGCGCTGGCGGACACGCGCAAGCAGTTGCTGGATGCGAAGGCTCCGACTGCCCAGCGCCTTGCGGCGCTCGATGCGCTCGTGGCGGCGAAGGACGCGACGCTCGCGGAGCCGTTGCGCCAGTTGCTCAAGGAGCCGGCGCTGCGCGGAGCCGCGTTGCGCGGGCTGGCGTCGTATGACGACGCGAAGACGCCGAGCGCGATTCTCGAACAGCTTCCTACGCTGAGTTCCGCCGAGAAGCGCGACGCCTTCGGCACGCTGGCCGCGCGCCTCTCGTTCGCCCGCGCACTCGTGGGCGCGCTCGCCGCCGGCAAGTTCGCCGCGAAGGATTTGCCCGCCGACCTCGTCCGCCAGCTCCGCAACTACCAGCAGGCCGACCTCAACGCCGCGCTCGACCAGCACTGGGGCACCGCGCGTGAAAGCACGGCGGACAAGGTGAAGGAAACCGAACGCTACAAGGCGCTGCTCGCTGCTGTGAACGCGCCGAAGCCGGACTTGTCAAAAGGCCGCGCCGTGTTCGCGAAGACCTGCGGCCAGTGCCACACGCTCTACGGTGCCGGCGGCAAGGTCGGCCCTGACATCACCGGCTCGAACCGCGCCGACCTCGATTATCTGCTGCACAACATCCTCGATCCGAACGCGGAGATTCCGAACGACTACCGCACTTGGAACCTCGACACGAAGGACGACCGCAGCATCTCGGGCGTGATGGCGCGACAGGACGCCACCACCGTCACCCTCGTCACGCCCAACGAGACGCTCACCATCGCGCGCAGCGACATCGCCCGGCTCAAGCAGAGCGAGCTTTCGATGATGCCGGAAGGCTTGCTGCAAGCGCTGCCCGAGGACGAAGTGCGAAACCTCATCGCCTACCTGCGCGGCAAGGAGCAAGTGCCGCTGCCGTGACCGCCGGCCGGCTGGCCGAAGCCGCAACGATGTCCGATGGCAAAATATCTTCTCCGCTCGCCCCGGTGTTCCTCGCCGGCCCCACCGCCGTCGGGAAGAGCGCCGTGGCGCTCGCGCTGGCGGAGTTGCTCGGCGGCGAAATCATCTCGGTGGATTCGATGCAAGTGTATCGCGGCCTGGACATCGGCACGGCGAAGCCATCCGCCGCCGCCCGCGCCCGCGTGCCGCATCACTTGCTGGATGTGGTGGAACTCACGGAGGCGTTCGATGCCGCGCAGTTCGTGCGGCTCGCGACGGCGGCGGTGCAGGACATTCATGGCCGCGCCCGCGTGCCGATTTTTTGCGGCGGGACCGGGTTGTATTTCAAAGCGTGGCTCGAAGGCCTCGGTGCAGCGCCGTCATCGGATGCGCGCGTGCGCGCGGAGTTGGAAGCTGCGCCGCTGGCTGATTTGCTCCGCGAGTTGGAGGCGAGCGACCCGGCGACTTTCGCGCGCATTGACCGGCAAAATCCACGCCGCGTCATCCGCGCGTTGGAAGTCATCCGGCTGACGGGCAAGCCCTTCTCCGCGCAGCGCGCCGAGTGGAACGCGGAGCACGGAAAACGGAGCACGGAAAAAGTCTTGGCCCTGAGCCGCGAGCCTGCCGATCTGCGCGCCCGGATTGAGGCGCGCGTGGACGCGATGTTCGCAAACGGCCTCGTGGACGAGACGCGCCGCCTGCTGGCACACGGCTTGGCGGGCAACCGCAACGCGATGCAGGCGCTGGGCTACCGACAGGTGGTGGAACATCTGGGCGGCGGGCGCGGGCTGGCCGAAACCGTCGCGCTGGTGAAGACGAGGACGTGGCATTTTGCGCGGCGGCAGCGGACGTGGTTCCGGCGGCAGTTGGCGGCGGAGTGGGTGCCGCTCGCGGCGGACGCGGACCCGCTGGCCGTGGCGCGCGCCCTCGTTGCCCGGCGGGGCCAAGGCCGGAATTGAGGCTTGACGGTCATTTTAGCCATCCCTAACTTGCCGCACGGTAAACGCAGTGGCTGGTTCGCCAGCGTGTGAAGTCGGAATTTTTTCCGGCTTTTTTTTGCCCCTGATGGGGCGCAGGCACGGGTCGAGTTATGAATGCTGATTTTCTGGCCATCTTGGATTTCTGGGAAAAAGAAAAGGGCATCAGCAAGGATGTCCTGGTCGGCGCCGTCCAGGAGTCGCTCGTTTCCGCCGCCAAGAAGGCCGTCGGCCCGGCGCGGGAACTGCGCTGCCTGATTGACCCCAAGTCCGGTGACATCCGGGCCTTCGCCAAGCTCCTGGTCTCGGACAAGGTCATCTCCAAGCACGACCAAATCTCCCTCGCCGAGGCTCGCAAGAAGAAGGCGGACGCGCAACTTGGCGAGGAGATGGAAGTCGAAGTGACGCCCGCCGGCTTCGGGCGCATCGCGGCGCAATACGCCAAGCAGGCGCTGCTCACCCAGGTCCGCCGCGCGGAGAAGGCGCTCATCTTTGAGGAGTTCAAGGACCGCGTCGGGGACATCGTCAGCGGCACGGTGCGGCGTTTCGAGCGCTCGGACGTCATCATGGACTTGGGCCGTTATGAGGCGTTGCTGCCAAACCGCGAGCGCGTCCCGACGGAGGAATACCAGATCGGCGAGCGCATCCGCTGTTTCGTGAAGGCGGTCGAGAACGGCCCGCACGGCCCGGAAATCATCCTCAGCCGCGCCGCGCCGGAGTTTGTGCTGAAGTTGTTCAAGCTCGAAGTCTCCGAGATCTCCAACGGCACCGTCGAGGTGAAAGGCGTCGCCCGCGAACCGGGTTTCCGCACGAAGCTCGCCGTTTATTCCCGCGACTCGAAGGTGGATCCCGTCGGCGCGTGTGTCGGTCTCCGTGGTCAGCGCGTGAAGAACATCGTGCGCGAGCTGAACAACGAGAAGATGGACATCATCAAGTGGGATCCGAACATCAAGACCTACATCACCAACGCGCTCGCGCCCGCCGTCCTGAAGGTCATCACCGTGGACGAGGCCAGCCACGCGATAAAAATCCTCGTGGATGAAAGCCAGCTCTCGCTCGCCATCGGCAAGCGCGGCCAGAACGCCCGCCTCGCCTCGCGCCTCACCGGCTGGGCGGTGAACATTGACGCCGAGGCGGTGACCAGCATCGGCATCGGTGACAAGATCCAGCACGCGATTGACGCCTTCGCCGCCGTGCCGGGCGTGACACGCGAGATGGCCGAGGCGCTGGTGAACACCGGCTTCCATGCGCTGGAGGACGTGGTGACGCAGGCCGAGGAAAACGACTTGAAAGAGATTCCGCAGATTGGCGAGCAAGCCGGCGCGGTGCTGGCCGCCATCAAAGAAGCGGCCAAAAACGGCCCGCTTGGCAGCGCGCTTGCGTAGTTTGATGGATTGAGCGCGCCCGCGAGGTTCGCCTCCCGGGCGCGCAAGCATTTATGCCCGTTCGCATTTACGACATTGCCAAGAAACTCGGCATCGAGAGCAAGCAGGTGCTCGCGGTCGCCAAGGAATTGGGCATCAAGGAAGCCAAGGTCCCCTCCAGTTCGCTGGACAAAATCACCGCCGAGTTCCTCGAGGAGAAGCTCGGCCCGCTGAAGCCCGCCGCGCCGGTCGCGCCGCCGGTGGTCGAAGCGCCCATCCTCATCATCAAGGCTCCGGAGCCACCGCCGCCTGCTGAAGCAGTGCAGCCCGCCGAGACTGCACCGGTGGAGTTGGTCACCGACACCGCCGCGCCTCCGGCAGATGGAAAGCCTGCGGCCATTGCTCCCGCGCCGACTGCTCCACCGTCTCCACTTGCAGCTCCGCTCATTCCGCCTCCGCCCGCCGAACCGCCCAAGCCGCAGACCGGCCAGTTGATCGGCCGCGTTGACCTTTCCAAATTTGGTGCCCGCCGCGAACCCGCACGCGAAGAACGCCGCGCACCCGCGCCCGCCGCCGACCAGCGTCGCGGTCCCGGCGGCCCGCCATCCGGCGGCCGATCCGGCGACAACCGTGGCCAGTCCGGCGGCCGTCCCGGCATGGGCCAGCAGCAGCGCGGTGCTCCCGCTCCCGCCCCTGCTCCCGCTCCGAAGCCTGCCGACCCGCGCTCCGCCCTGCCCGCCAACGCGCAGGTCATCACGATGAAGCCGCCCATCGTCGTGCGCGAGCTGGCGGTGCAAATCAACCGCAAGCCTTTCCAGCTCATCGCCGATCTGATGCAGATGGGCATCTTCGCCAACCAGAACCAGGCGGTTGACGAACTCATCGCCATCAAGCTGTGCGCGAAACACGGCTTCAGGTTCGACGTGGAAAAGCGCGCCAAGGGCGAAGGCCACGTCCACGCCACACCGAAGAAAACCGAGGCCGAGGTCGTTGACGACAAGCCCGAGGATCTCAAGCCCCGCCCGCCCGTCGTCACCATCATGGGCCATGTGGACCACGGCAAGACCTCGCTCCTCGACGTCATCCGCAAGGCCAACGTCGCGGCGGGCGAATCCGGCGGCATCACCCAGCACATCGGCGCCTACACCATCACCGTCCCGCACCCGGAGAAAAAGGGCGAGCTGGCGCAAATCACTTTCCTCGACACCCCGGGCCACGCCGCGTTTTCCGCGATGCGCGCGCGCGGCGCGAACGTCACCGACCTCGTCGTCCTGGTCGTCGCCGCGGACGACGGCGTGATGCCGCAGACGCTCGAAGCTCTCTCGCACGCGCAGGCCGCGAACGTCCCCATCCTTGTCGCTGTCAACAAGTGCGACCACCCGAACGCAAATCCCACGCGCGTCCGCCAGCAGCTTCAGGAGAAGGGCCTCACGCCCGATGAATGGGGCGGCACGACGCTTTTCGTGGACTGCTCCGCTGTGACCAAGCAGGGGATTGACAAGCTGCTGGAGATGATTGTTTTCCAGGCTGACTTGCAGGAGCTTAAGGCCAACCCCGACCGCAAGGCCAAGGGCAACGTCATCGAGTCCGGTCTCCAGGCCGGCGGCCCCACCGCCACTGTTCTCGTGCGCAAGGGCACGCTCAAGGTCGGCGACATCATTCTCTGCGGCTCGCACTACGGCCGCGTCCGGGCGCTCATCAACGAGGAGGGCGAGCGGCTCAAGGAAGCCACGCCGTCCGTCGCCGTGCGCGTGCTCGGTCTGAACGGTGTGCCCGAGGCCGGCCTCGAATTCGTGGTCGTCGAGAACGAGCGCACCGCCCGCGACATTGCGGAGGAACGCTCGCTCGCCGAGAAGGCCGCCTCCGCCGAGGACCGCCAGCCGCGCGTCACGTTGGAAAATCTTTTTGCCAAGATCGCCGAGAACCAGCAGCTCACGCTCAAGGTCGTCGTCAAGGCGGACACGCAGGGTTCCGTCGAGGCCATCGTGGAGGCGCTCAAGAAAATCGAGACCGACAAGGTCGCGCTCGACATCGTCCACTACGCCGTGGGCACCGTCACCGAGTCCGACGTGGACCTCGCCGGCGCATCCAAATGCGTTATCCTCGGCTTTCACACGCGCATTGATTCCGGCACGAACGAGAAGGCCAAGCAGTTCGGCGTGCAGATCAAGCTTTACGCGATCATCTACGAGTTGATTGACGAGGTGAAGGAAGCCATGGCCGGCCTGCTCCCCCCCACGCTCAAGGATGTCGTCGTCGGCAGCGCGGAGGTCCGCCAGATTTTCGAGTTGTCCAAGGGCGGGGCCGTCGCTGGCTGCGCCGTCACGCTCGGCCGCATCGTCAAGGGCAAGGTCCGCGTCATGCGGAAGAAGAATCTCGTTTACGAGGGCGTCACCCTTTCGCTCCGCCGCTTCCAGGACGAGGTCAACGAAGTCCGCTCCGGACTCGAGTGCGGCATCCGGATTGACGGCTTCAACGAGTTCCAAGTCGGCGACGCCATCGAATGCTACACCGTCGAGAAGGTGAAGCAGGCGCTCTGAGCGAAGCCATTTGAGTCATGAAAGTCCGCCTCGAACGAGTGCGCGAGATGCTCAAGCGCACGCTCGGCGAAATCATCCGCCGCGACTGCCCGCCCGGCGACACCGGCCTCATCACCGTCGCCGACGTGACCGTCACGTCCGACCTGAAGGAGGCGAAGGTTTACATCGGCGTCGTTGGCAGAGCCGACGCGAAGAAGCGCGCCATGACGCTCCTCGGTGAAAAGCGCGGCCAGATTCAATACGAGCTGGGCCGCTCCATCGTGCTGCGCTACACGCCGAAGATTGAGTTCCACCTCGACGAAAGCGTCGAGCGCGGCAACCGCGTCCTCTCCATCCTCGAAGAGCTGGAGAAAACATCGGAGGCTCCGAAGTGACCGGCTACAGCCACGTCCTCGACGAGATCCTCGACGGCATCCGCCGCGCGAAGACCATTTGCATCGTCGGCCACGTCCGGCCCGACGGCGACTGCATCGGTTCCCAGGTCGGCCTCGCCCTCGCGCTCCAAAACTTCGGCAAGCAAGTCACCGTCTGGAACGAAGACCCCGTCCCGCAAAAACTCCGCTGGATGGTCCCCGACGGCCTCGTCCAGAAACCCGAGGCAGGCCACAAGTTCGACCTCGTCATCGCCACCGACTGCGCGAGCTTCGAGCGGCTCGGCACCGCCGGGAAATTCACCGCGAAGCACCGTGACTTCATCAACATTGACCACCACGAGAGCAATACCCGCTACGCGAAGCTCAACTGGGTTTCCGCTCGCGTGCCTGCGACGGGCGAGCTGATTTACGAGCTGCTCAAGCACGCCGGCTGGCCTGTCACGCCGGCGATTGCGGACTGTCTCTTCACCGCGATCTCCACCGACACCGGCAGCTTTGGTTACCCGAGCACCACGCCCGGCACGTATCACGTCGCCGCTGACCTCGTGCGCCACGGCGCGAACCTCGCACGCGTTTGCAACGAGGTTTATCAGAGCTACCCGATGTCGCGCGCCAAGCTGCTGCGCCACGTCTTCAACAGCTTCCGCACCACGCACGACGACCAGATCGCGTGGTTCTGGCTGCGCAAAGCCGACTACACCCGCACCGGCGCGGACACGAATGACAGCGAAGGCCTCATTGACCACATCCGCGACATCGAGCCGGTCGTCGTTGCGTGCGTCTTCGAGGAGGTGGAGCCGGAGCTGACGCGCATCAGCCTCCGCTCGAAGAGCGAACGCGTGAACGTGAATGAAGTCGCCGGCAAGTTCGGCGGCGGCGGCCACCCTGCGGCGGCGGGCGCGCGCATTCCCGGCAAGCCGCTCTCCGTTCAGCGCAAAGTCATCGCCGCCATCAAGAAAGCCCTGGACGCCGCGAAGTAAGCGGCGTTCGTTCGCCTGAACTCTCATGCTCCAGTTTGATTCCCTCGACGGCGCCATCCTAGTGGACAAGCCAGTTGGTTGCACCTCGCACGACGTGGTGGATGCCATCCGCCGCAAGTTCAACATCAAGAAGGTCGGTCATTGCGGCACGCTCGATCCCAACGCCACCGGCCTGCTCATCATCGTGCTTGGGCGCGGCACCAAGCTCTCCGAGAAGCTCATGTCCGACGACAAGGTCTATGAGGGCGACATCAAGTTCGGCGAGGCCACCGACAGCTACGACGCTGACGGAAAAATCACTGCCACGCAGCCTGTCCCGCCGCTGACGCTCGAACAGTTGAACGAGGCCGCCAGCGCGTTTGTTGGCGACTTGCAGCAAATCCCGCCGATGGTTTCCGCGAAGAAGCAGGGCGGCGTGCCGCTCTACAAACTCGCGCGCAAAGGCATCGAGGTCGTCCGCGAGCCGCGCCTCGTGCACATCTTCAACTACCGCTTCACTGCCTACACGGAGCCGCTGGCGAAATTCCGCGTCGCCTGCACCAAGGGCACCTACGTCCGCTCGCTCGCGCACGAACTCGGCGCGAAGCTCGGCTGTGGTGCGCACCTGGCCACGCTCCGTCGCGTCACCTCCGGCAAGTGGGACGTGGCTGACGCGCTCACGCTCGATGCCATCCTCGCGCTCTCGACCAGTGAACTCGAAAAGCGCGTCATCCCGTTCCTGCAACTCGCCCGCTGATGCGTGTCCTGCACGCCGCCAACGAACTTCAGCCCGGCCCGCGCAAGGTCTGCGTGGCCATCGGCGTCTTCGACGGCGTGCATCTCGGCCATCAGCAGGTCATCCGGCAGACGCTCGCCGACGCCCGCCAGCACGAGGGCGTGCCCGTCGTCATCACCTTCGACCGCCACCCGAACGCCATCGTCGCGCCCGAACGCGTGCCGCCGATGCTTTACTCGCTGCCGCAAAAACTTCGCGCCATCGAGTCGCTCGGCGTTACGAACACGCTGCTCATCCGCTTCGACCGGTCATTCAGCGAACAGACTGGCGAGCAGTTCATCCGCCGCCTCGCCTGCGACTTCGGCCATTTGCACAGCGTCTGCGTCGGAAGTGAATTCACCTTTGGCCACAAGCGCAGCGGCAATGTCGCGCTGCTCAAGCAGCTCGGCGCTGAACTCAAGTTCACCGTCCACGGCCTCGCCGCCATCGCGCTCGACGGCGAAGCCGTCAGCAGCACGCGCATCCGCGAGGCCGTCCGCGCCGGCGACTTCGATGCCGCCAGCCAGATGCTCGGCCGCGAATATTCCGTCGCCGGCAGCGTGGTCCGAGGTGATCAACTCGGCCGCAAACTCGGCTTCCCCACGGCGAACCTTGACGTGACCGGCCTCGTCCTCCCGCCCAACGGTGTCTATGCCGTCCACGCCCGCGTGCGTGGCGGCGACCTTCGCGGAGCGTTGAACCTCGGCCTTCGTCCCACGCTCGCCAGCCCTACGCCGCGCCTCCAGTGCGAAGTCCACCTCCTCGACTTCGCGGAGGAAATCTACGGCGAGGAACTCGAACTCACCTTCGCCACCAAGCTCCGCGACGAGCGGAAGTTTTCATCGCTCGATGCGCTCAAAGCGCAGATCGCCGCAGACATCGCGGCTGCCCGCGCGGCATTCGCATGACCGACGTCGAGGCCGCGCGGCAGCGGCCTCGTCCGGTGCCTGCATCCACTTGATTCGTGCGCAACGCGCCGGATGTTGCTTCCCTTCACGTGTCACCGAAGGCATAACCTTCGCCCGTGCTCTGGACTGCAAATCCATCACCCGCATCGAACGGGAAGCCACCTTCAACGATGTTCCCGCGTAGCATAACGTGGATGCTCCTGCGCTTCGCCGTGCTGGGGACGACGCTGGCGACGGTCTCGCTCTGGGCCTGTTCCGTGCCGGTCTTCCGCTACCCGTTGGAGCAATGGCCGCCGGATGTGTATCAGGCGACGGTGTTCCACCGCGGCCCGCTCTCGGCCGCGCAGCAAGCCCTGGCCCGCGAGCTGAACGGCGACGGCCCGGCTGGCCGGCTTCGCGCGAATGTTTCCCTCCAGACAGTTGATCTCGCGCAAAACCCCGCGCCCGAGCTGCTCGACTTTTGGCGGGAGTTGCGCGCCGAAAATTTGCCCTGGCTGCTGGTGAGGTATCCGCACGCGGTTCGTTTGCCGGACCAAATCATCTCGGCGTCCTTCGTTGAAACAACTGTCAGGCAACTGCTCGATTCCCCGGCGCGCAAGGAACTCACCCGCCGCGTCGCGCAGGGCGACAGCGCCGTGTGGGTGCTGCTCGAAAGTGGCGACCGCTGCTTGACGACTCCACTGCGCAGCTCGTCGAGCAGCGCTTGGACCACCTCGCGACCGTGCTCAAGCTGCCGGCCATCGAGACGCAGGACATCGCGAACCGACTGGTTTCCGTGCCGGCGGGCGGGTTGAAGCTGGCGTTCTCAACGATCCTGCGGAAACTGTGTTCGTCAAAATGCTGCTGGGCACGGAGCGGGATTTGGCCGGCTTCAAAGAACCCCTGCTGTTCCCCGTCTTTGGCCGGGGTCGCGCGCTGTATGCGCTGGCCGGCAAGGGCATCAACCGCGAGACCTTGGATGAGGCTGCGACGTTTCTGATTGGCAAGTGCTCCTGTCAGGTCAAGGAACTCAACCCCGGCGTGGACCTGCTCCTCGCGGCGGACTGGGACAAGCTGGTCAAGGCGCAGCTCACTGCGGATCAAGGCCTGCCGAACCTCCCCACACTGGCGGAGGCCGCGCCGGAGACCGTGAAGATTTCCGGCGGCGCGGACAAAACCTCGGCTAGCTCCAGTGGTCTCCGACCGCTGCCAGGCAACCTCTGGCTGTCCACTGGCTTCACGGTCGCCGTGCTGATCGTCGCTGGGATTTTTTGGCTGCGGAGAAGATGAGCGGCCCAACGCAACGGTGTCGCCTCTGCCCCGCAGCTTTAGACCAGCTCCCGGATCGGCTGCACACCACCCTCGACGAGATAATGCGGCCGGCCCTTGGCATCCACGACGGTCGCGGTGTCCACGTCAATGCCGAGGTTGTGGTAGAGCGTCGCGAAGACTTCGGGGAACGTCACCGGGCGGCTGTTCGCCTCGCCGCCGAGGCGGTCGGTCGAGCCGATGACTTGCCCGTTGCGCATGCCGCCGCCGGCGAGCAATGCCATTGCCACGCGCGGCCAGTGGTCGCGGCCAACTTGCGCGCTGATGCGCGGTGTGCGTCCAAACTCGCCCCAGACCAGCACCGTGCAGTCCTTGTCGAGACCGCGCTGATGCAGATCCTCGACGAGCGCGGTGATGGCCTGGTCAAAGACGGGAAAATCCTCGCGCTCGCGGGAGAAGATGTCGTTGCCCGGTCCACCGTGCCAATCCCACTTGCTGTAGTTCACCGTCACGACACGCGCGCCGGCCTCGATGAGACGTCGGGCGGCGAGGAAACTTTGCGGCACGCGTGGCGCGCCGTTTTCATCAATGCGCTTCACCTCGTCGCCCCGGCCATAGCGCGCGGCACTACGCGGGTCTTCCTTCGAGAGATCGAGCGCCTCGGCCACTTTCGAGGACGTGAGCAAACCCATCGCCTGCTGCGTGAAGGCGTCCATGCCGTCAATCTTGCCGCTCGTGTCCACGTCGCGCCGGAATCGGTCCATGCTGGCGACCAATCGCGTGCGGTCGGAGAGACGGTCGTAAGTGATGCCTTGCAACGTGAGGTCGCCGCGACCGGGGCCGAGCGGGCGGAAGCCCGACTGTGCCACCCCGAGCATTCCAGGTCCCGGCTCGTTGTAGGGGCCGTGCGTGCATTCGTAGCAGAGGCTCACGAACGGCGGCGTCGCAGCATCCACGCCGCCCTGCAACTTGCCCACGACGCTGCCGAATTGCGGCCAGCCGCCCGGTGGCGCTGGATCGGTGCGGTTGTTGCGGCCCGTGTAGCATTGCGACGCGTCGTGGTCGCTCTGCGCGCCGACGAGCGAGCGGATGATGGTGAACTTGTCCATCATCTTCGCCATGCGCGGGAAGAGTTCGCAAATCTGGATGCCGTCCACGTTCGTGCCGATGGGCCGGTGCGGGCCGGCGATTTCGCTCGGGGCATCAGGCTTGAGATCGAACATGTCCTGGTGCGGCGGCCCGCCGACGAGGTAGATGAGGATGACCGATTTGTGAGAACTGCGGATGCCCGCCTGCGCTTCGAGCTTGAGCAGGTGCGGCAGCGAAAGCCCCGCCGCGCCGAGTCCGCCAATCTTGATGAAATTGCGCCGTGACAGGCCGTCGCAGAACTGACGCTTCTCATCACAAGGGCCGAGGATCTTTAGCATGACGGTGGCTGGTCTGTCACAGGGACGACATCTTGACGCTCCGCTGGAGAGGAGAATTCGCCCGGATCATGCGGGCGGCACGCCTCCGTGTATCCCGAAGACTGGTGGTCTATGCCGCGCCTGGGAAAAAACCGATTGTCGCCGAGGAGGGAGCGGGGAAGAATGCCGCCATGTTAGCCAAGGTCTGTTCCGCCGCCGTGCAAGGCATTGAGGCATATCCTGTCGAAGTGGAAGTCAACGTCGGCTGGGGCGACACCAACGTCGCCATCGTGGGCCTGCCCGATGTGGCGGTGAAGGAGTCGCGCGACCGTGTGAGCACGGCGCTGACGAACTCGGGGTTCAAGTTTCCCATGGGCCGCACGACCATCAACCTCGCGCCCGCGGACGTGAAGAAGGAAGGACCGGGCTTTGATCTGCCCATCGGCGTGGGCATCGTCGCGGCGGCCGAGCAGATGGAGAGCGCGATCTTGGACCGCTACGTGATGGTGGGCGAACTGGCGCTCACCGGCGCGGTGCGGTCGGTGAAGGGCGTGCTGCCGATGGCGCTGCGGGCCAAGCAGGACGGGCGCGTGGGGATTCTGGTGCCGAAGGACAACGCGCCGGAAGCGGCGGTGGTGGCGGGATTGGAGGTGATCCCGATTCAAAACTTGCGCGAGGCCGTGAGCTTTCTGGAAGGCGAGGTGGCCATCGCACCGCTGAAAGTGGACTTGGCGAAGCTGTTTGATTACACGGAGGACGACGTGGTGGACATGGCGGACGTGAAGGGCCAGGAGTCCGTGAAGCGCGCGCTGGAGATCGGTGCGGCAGGCGGACATAATCTCCTGCTCATCGGCCCGCCGGGCACGGGCAAAAGTATGCTCGCGAAGCGGCTCCCGACCATCCTGCCGCCTCTCACGCTCGATGAGGCGCTGGAGACGACCAAGATTCACAGCATCGTCGGCCTGCTCGCACCGGGTCAGGCGCTCGTCACGCAACGGCCGTTTCGCTCGCCGCATCACACGGCCTCGGACGCGGGTCTGCTCGGCGGCAACATCAACCCGACGCCCGGCGAAATCTCCCTCGCGCACCACGGCGTGCTGTTCCTGGATGAACTGCCGGAATTCAAACGCAGCGCGCTGGAGACGATGCGCCAGCCGCTCGAGGACGGCAAAGTCACCATTTCGCGCGCGGCGGGCACGGTGACGTTTCCAGCGCAGTTCATGCTCGTGGCCGCGATGAATCCAACGCCGGACGGCAAGATGCCGGGCGAATCGAAAAGTTCGCCGCGAGAGATCCAAAACTACCTCGGCCGCATCTCCGGGCCGCTGCTTGACCGCATTGACCTTCATGTCGAGGTGCCGCAGGTGAGGTTCCGCGAGATGCAGGCGGCCAAACCGGGCGAGCCTTCCGCGCAAGTCCGCGAGCGCGTCATCGCCGCGCGTCGCATCCAACAGCGGCGCTTCGCCGGGAAGAAGGTGACTTGCAACGCGCGGATGGGCAGCCGGGAGCTGAAGGAATTCTGCGTGCTGGACGAGGCCGCGTGCGAGCTGCTCAAGCACGCGATGACCGAGATGGGCCTCAGCGCCCGCGCGCACGACCGCGTCCTGAAGGTCGCCCGCACCATCGCCGACCTTGCCACCAGCGCGGGCATCTCGGCGGAACATCTCGGCGAGGCCATCCAGTATCGCACGCTGGACCGGCAGTTGTGGGGGTGAACCTGCAGGGGTGCGTCAGTTTGCAAGCCCGGGTCAGGCACCCGCGTCCTCCCGGCGGATTCCATTGCATCCCGCCGCCGTCGCCGCAAAATTCCCGCGCGCATGATTCGGAACATCATCTTCGACTGGTCGGGCACGCTGGTGGACGACCTGCCCGCCGTGCTGCGCGCGACGAACCACTGCTTCGTCTCCGCCGGCAAACCGGAGATGTCGCTCGATCAATTTCGCGCGGAGATCTGCCTGCCGTTCCAGCCCTTTTACGACCGGCACCTCCCCGGCGTGCAGATGGAGCAGTTGGAGAAATGGTTTCACGAGCGGTTCCGCGAAGTGCAGGACATGGTCGAGCCGCTGCCGCACGCGCGCGACTTCCTCGTTTTCTGCCGCGAGCGCGGCGTGCGGACGTTTCTCCTGAGCGCGGTGCATCCCGACCACTGGCAAACGCAGGCGGCCAGCTCTGACTTCGGCCAGTTCATTGACCGGCCTTACACGGGCGTCTGGGACAAGCGGAAAGTCATCGAGCAACTCCTCGCCGAGAACGGCCTCGACCCGCAGGCCACGGTCTTCATCGGCGACATGGCGCACGACATCGAGACGGCGAAGCACGGTGGCATTCACTCGGTCGCCGTGCTCACGGGCTACAACAAACTTCCGCAACTCCGCGCCGCCGCGCCCGATCTCATCGTCGAGCACCTCGGCGAACTCCGCGAACTGCTGACGCGTCACGAGATGCGCCTCGCTCCTCAACTCTCAACTCTCAACTCTCAACTCGCCCCCATCTCCACCGTCGGCGGCCTCATCTTCGATGCCGATGACCGCGTGCTGATGCTGCGCACGCACAAGTGGTCGCACCTCTGGGGCATTCCCGGCGGCAAGATCAAGTGGGGCGAACGCTCCGAGGATGCCCTGCGCCGCGAGCTGCTGGAGGAAACCGGCCTCGCCATCGAGGACATTCAGTTTGTGCTCGTGCAGGACTGCATCCACTCGAAGGAGTTTTACCGCGACGCGCATTTCCTCCTGCTCAACTACACCTGCCGCGCCGCCGGCAGCGCGCCGCCCGTCACGCTGAACGACGAGGCACAAGAGTTCCGCTGGGTCACGCTGGCCGAGGCGATGAGCATGGACTTGAACCAGCCGACAAAAATTCTCTTGGAGGAAGTGATGCACCTAGCTCCCTGAGCGGCCGCGTTTTCAACTTTCAGCCTTCAACTTTCAACTCCCCGCGTGGACACCATCACCCTCACCGATCTTGAAGTGCATTACCGCGTAGGCGTGCCGGACGCGGAGCGGGCGCAACCGCAGCGGCTCCTGCTCACCGTCGAGATGCAGCGCGACTTCACGCGCGCCGCCGCGAGCGATGATTTGCGCGAGACGATTGACTACCACGCCGTGTCGCGCCGCCTGCTGGCCTTCGGCGAGGGCCGGAGCTGGAAGCTGATCGAGAAGCTCGCGGCGGACATCGCGGCGATGGTGCTCGCCGACTTCGACGCGGAGTCCGTGAGCGTGGAAGTGAGGAAGTTCATCCTCCCCGAAGCGCGCCACGTGAGCGTGAGACTTGCACGGTGCCGGCGGAGTTGAACCAGAAATCGCCGATGGCGTCACGCAAAGGACGCGAAGGGCGCGAAGGCGGGTCAAACTCAGGATTCGTCCGCCGGCAATTTCCTTTGCGGCCTCCGCGCCCTTTGCGTGCGTCAAATCCGCGCGCTGACGTTCGTGCGAGCGTCAATTCCCGCCGGTCTTTGGCACCGCGAGCACTTCCTTGAGTTTGCTCGTCACCTCCGCCGCACTCGCGCCGGTGCTGGACTTCATGCCCGCCGCCAGCCCGGAGACAAACGCCGTCGAGGCCGAGGTGCCAACGACGAGATACGCCTTGCTGTCGTAGTAAACGATGCTCGAACCCGGCGCGACCACGTCCACGAAGTCGCCGCGGTTTGCGTAGCTCGCGAGCTGGCCGTTGCGGCCGCCCGCCGTGACGGCGAGCACCTCGGGATACGCGGCGGGATAGTTCGGCGTGGTGGTCGGCTCGTTGCCGGCGGCGGCGATGAAGAGCACGCCCCGCGCCGCGCCCTGCATGATGATGTCGTGCAGCAACTGGCTGTCGCCCGCGCTGGCGAGGCTGAGGTTGATGACTGTCGCGCCCGCGTTGAGCGCCTCGACGATGCCGCTCGCGACATTGAACGTGCTCGTCGAGTCCGCGTTGCCATACACGTCCACCGGCAGCACGCGCACGGAGGTCGTCGCGCTTTTGTCCTGCGTGCTGGCGAGGCCGCGCAGCAGCGTCTCGAACATGGAGGTGCCATGCGTGGGGCTGGCGTCGCTCGGCGTCGCGTCGCCCGCGACGGAAACAGCCGGCAGGAGAAACTCGCGGTAGGGCGCGCCCTTCTGCACGGACTCGTCCACCAGGCCCACGATCAACTGCCCCGCCGGCGCGCTGGCGTCGGGCTTGAGCGAGAGCGGCAGCGCGGAGCTGGCGGCCAGCATGTCGGGGGCGACGGGCCGTGGCAGCGCGTAGTTGTAGTCCACGTTGAAGTCCGCATTGCCGTTCAACGCGGTGAGCGCCTGCCGTGCGCCGTCCTCGTCGGCGAACTTGAGCCGGTAAGCGCCGAGCTTGTCCAGACGCCCGGTGATTTTCGCGCCGAGGCGCTTCGCGAGTTCGTCCGCGTCGGCCTTGCTGCCGGACTTGCGAAGCAGCACGAGTTCGTCCGCGATGGGCTTGGCCTTCGCCGCCTCGCGCCGCTTCACGGGCTGCGTGGCGTCGCCGACGGACGTGCGGAAGACGAAGAGCTTGGCGGGCGCGTTGGCCTGCGGCAGCACGGCGAAGCTGAGTTCGCCGAGCATCCGCCCGAGCGCGTCGCCGGGCGTAAGGTTGCTGAACTTCACGGAGACGGGCTGCTTGAGCTTGGTGTCCGGCTCGACGAAGACCTGCCAGCCCGTGGCCTCGGCGAGACGCTCGAGCAGTTGCGGCAGCGACCAGCCGTCAATGTCCGCGTCCACGCGCTCGCCGCCGCCGCGCCAGACCAGCTTGTCCGCCGCGCAGGCCGTGCCGGCGCAGGCCAGCGCCAGCAGCGCGAGGCACAGGGCGGTTCGGAGCACGCGGTTCACGCGGGACACATACCACCTCAATGGCGCGGCGGCGAGCCGTCTTTCTGCGGGCGAGGCAATCACGCGTCAGTTCAACGCCGCGCGGGCCGAATGGTTGTGGTCTTCTGCACGGGACGGTCGGCGAAATGAAGATTGCGCCGGCCCGCTGGACGTGAAGAATCCACCGCACGGCTCGGGACGTAGCTCAGCCTGGTAGAGCACTTGGTTTGGGACCAAGACGTCGCAGGTTCAAATCCTGTCG
>CAYZJP010000108.1:0-17277 GCA_964478755.1 uncultured Klebsiella sp. | reverse complement strand
GTCGGCAAGTTGAACCGCCTCAAAGCCGCGCAGTATCCCGGCGATCAGGCGCTCGCCGCGCGCATCAAGAGCTACGAACTCGCCTACCGCATGCAGATGGCCGTGCCTGAAGTCGTGAACATTGACCGCGAGACGGAGGAGACCAAGAAGCTCTACGGGCTGGACCAGAGCGAGACCAAGGCCTTTGGCAATCAGCTCCTCGCTGCCCGGCGGTTCGTCGAGCGCGGCGTGCGCTTCATCCAAATCCAGCACGGCGACGGCGCGGCAGGCGCATGGGACGCGCACAGCGGCTTGAAGGCGAATCACTCGAAGCTCTCCGCGCAAGTGGACAAGCCCACCGCTGGCCTGTTGCAAGACTTGAAGCGCCGGGGCCTGCTCGACGAAACCATCGTCGTTTTCGCCACCGAGTTTGGCCGCACGCCCGGCTCGCAGGGCGCGGATGGGCGCGATCATCACCCTTACGGTTTCAGCGTGTGGCTCGCCGGCGGCGGCATCAAGGGCGGCGTGGTCCACGGCGCGACGGACGAGCTTGGCTTTCACGCCGTCGAGGACGCGCACTACGTCACGGATATCCACGCGACGCTGCTCCGCCAACTTGGTCTCGAAGGCCGCAAGCTGGAAGTCCCCGACCGCAAGCGGCTCGACCAAGATTACGGGGAAGTCATCCGCGCGATTCTCGCCTGACGGCGAGCGGCTTCACTTCGCTGAGCCGTCGGGCTTGAGTTCGAGCTTGGTGATTTTGCCACGGGAGCGGAGCAGAACTTCAAAGCTGCTCTCACCGTCCTCGAAGATTTGCTCCAGCCGCACGACGAAGGCTTTTTGCTCGCGGATGGCTTTCTGCACGGTGGCTGGCACTTCGGTGAGGGGAAGTTGCACGCTCACAAGCGTGCCGTCGGCAAGCGCGGTGGCGGTGTGCTTCAAGCCGCCTTTCACATAGGTCGCCTCGAAATAAGTGTCACCGTCCTCCTCGGCCTTGAAGACATGGATGAGCCGCGCGCCGATGAGCCGCGGCTGGATGGTCTTCTGCACTTCGGCGGGCATTTCAAGCGAAGGGATTTCCGTGGCGGTCAGCGCACCGCGCTCGTTGAAAATGAGCGTGCGCGGGCGCTTGGCGGCTTCGATGGTCACATCGAAGGTGACTTCCGCGCCGTCATCGGTGCGCTCGACGTGCGTGGGCGTCGCGCCCTTCAGCTCGGCCTCCACCGCCCGCCGCACCTCGTTGGGCAGGTCGGCGACGGCGATTTCGCGCGCGGAGAGCCAGCCGTCCGGTGCGATGGTGAGCGAGCGTTTCGCACCGCCGCGCGTAAACTCGACGGCGTAGGCCGGGTCGCCGTCGTCGTTGGTCCAATAGATTTCGCCAAGCTGCGCGTCCGCAAGCTGCGCGCGGAGCGTCTGGGCCACGGCGGAAGGCAGCTCCTTCTCGAAAACTTGCTTGGAAATCAGCATCCCGTCGGCGGCCAGTGTGAAGCCACGCGTCACGCCGTCGCGTCGGAACTCACCCTCGAAGACAGGGCGTCCGTTTTCCATCGTGCGCTCGATGTCCATCAATCTGCCGTCGCCGACAAGCGCCTGCGTGGTCTGCCGGACCGCGACGGGAAGCTGGGCGAGGCGTTTGGCGTTTGGTTCGCCGGCGATGAGCGGGGAGACCATCGCAACGGAGAGCGCAAAGAGAATCAGCTTGGTTTTCATATCGCGGGCGCAGCCTACACCAAAGGCGGGCGGGCGGGAATCCCCTCCCACTTCGTGCCGGCGGGCAGCGTCTCGCCTTTCATCAAGAGCGAGAGGCTGTTCAGGTTCGAGTCAGCCTCCATGCGCGTGTCGTAGAGCACGAGCGCGAGCGCGCCGATGGTGCAGCGATCACCCACGTCCACAGTGGACATCTTCATCACGCGGTCCTCGAAGAGATGCGTCTGGAGCGTCGCGTCGGCGTTCACGCACACATCGTCGCCGAGGCGCACGAGGTCGTGCTCCGTGATGTCGGTCGTCTCCAAATACACGCGCCGACCGATGCGCGCGCCCAGCGCTCGGAAGACCCAGCAGAGGAATGGTGTGCCTTGCAGGATGCCCGCGAACCAGTCGTTGCTCAGGTGTTCGTGGACTGCGTTCACGAGTTCGTTGCGCCAGACGAACGTGTTCCACAACGGTCGCTCGCCGGGGCGGTAGCGACCCACGACAGTCCACTTCAGCACGATGAGAAACAGCACTGCGAGCAGGCCGCACGCGCCGTAGAGCAGCGGAAAGGTCGCGAGCTGCTCCCAAGGTTCGAGGTAGTCCTGCAACAGCACGACACCGGAGAAGAGCAGGCTCGTGAGCACGACGAAGCCGCTCGCCGGCAGCAGCACGCGGATGAACTCGATGAACGCCCGCTGCGCGCGGAGCTTTGCCGTCGGCTGGAAGGTGTTCTCGGCGGAGAACGCCGTGCTTCGCTGTCGGCTCGGCAGAAACATCGCGGGCGAGCCGAGCCACGTTGCACCCGGCCGCGCGGCGTCTTCGGCCTTCGTTGGCGGGAGCGAAAGGCAGCCGACGAGCGCGTTGTCCGCGACGCCGCTGCCGGGCGGGAGCATCGCGCTGTTGCCGACGAAGGCGCGCTTGCCGACGCGGCAGTGAGCGAGTGTGATGAAGCCACTTTCCACGCGCGCTGCGCCGAGTGTGACGCTGTCGGCGAGAAAACTTTCGTCGCCGATGTCGAGCAGGTCCGGCGAGACCGCGCCGGCGGTTGAGATTTCCGCCTGCTTGCCGAGCTTCGCGCCGAGGAGCTTGAACCACGGCTCCAGATAGACCGACGCGTAGAGCGGCCCGAGGAAGTCGAGGCTCAAGTCCATGAGATGGTCCACGAACCATTTGCGGACGTAGAACCAACTGTGGATGGGATAGCGGCCGGGCTGCACGCGCCCGAGCAGCAGCCATTTGAACGCGGCAATTTCCAGCGCGAGCAGGATGACGTAGCTGAACGCGACGAGCGGCGCGAGCGTGAGGTAGCTGTAGTAGTCGTCCTCGTAGTTGAGGTGGTTCATCAGCACCACGCCGGGCAGAATCGCCGCGAGGATGCAGGCGGGAAACACAGCGACACCGATGGCGTGCAGGAAGGTGAACCAGAGGCGGCGGAGCGCCGAGCCTTGCTCGGCCTTGGGCTGTTCACCGGCTCCTGCCGGGCGATGCTCGGCGCTCCGCTTGGCTGGCGAGCCAAGCCAGCATTCGCCGGCGGGAATCGCCTGACCCGCCGGCAACAACGAGAGATCTTCCAGCGCCGCTCCATCCGCGAGCGCCGAGTTCTCCCGCATCACCGCGCGCGTGCCAACGAAGCAGCCCTTGCCGATGCGGATATTGCCGATGATGAGTTTTCCATCCTCAACGTGATAGCCCGCCGCCGTCGCGTCCACGCCCACACTCGTGTCGTCGCCGATGTCGAGCAGGTCGTAGCAGGCGAAGTTCGGGCTCGCGAGATGCGCGTTGCGCCCGACGCGCGCGCCCATGAGTCGGAAGAAAATGTTCAGCAGCGGCGTGCCGGCGAGGTAATGCACCGGGATGGCCGACTGGATGGTGTTCACGAACCAGAAGCGGATGTAGTAGCTGCCCCAGAGCGGATACTCGCCCGCGCGGTAGCGGCCGATCACGAGCCACTTGATGACGATGGACGCCGCGAGCATCGCGGGATAGAGCGCCACGAGCACGCCGAACGCGCCGACGATGGACTCCCATCGCTCGTAATCCTCCTCATACATCCACGTGTATGTGAGGTAAGGCGCGAGCCATTGAAGTGAAAAGAAACCGAGGACGAAATAAAGCCCCCCGAGCTGCCACAGGCCACAGAGGAAGTGGCGGATGGAAGAAGGGGTGGCACGGGCGACCCGCCCGTCCTGCCCGGCGACCACGCCGGGCGGAACGAAGGAAGCGCCACTTTGCCCGCGCACGCCTTGGTCGTTTCGCGAGCTTCTCGCCATTTCGTCCGGCGGGTCGCCGGACGACACAGGCCGGTGGCCCGTGCTACCCACGCGTTGCGTGAGCCGCGCCGCGAGCTTCTCCACCGTCGGCTGCTCATAAACGTCGAGGATGGAAACGCCGCGCAGTTCCACATCCTGACGCAACTCGCTCACGAGTCGCGCCGCGAGCAACGAATGTCCGCCCAGCTCGCGGAAGAAATCATCCGTTACCGACACACGCTGCGGCGCGAAGAGATGTTCCCACACGGCGGTAAGCTTGCGCTCCGTCGCTGTGCGCGGCGCGATGTGATTCGGGTCCGCGATGACTGCCTCACGCGGACGCGGCGCAGGCAATGCGCGGCGGTCCACCTTGCCGCTGGGCAGCGTGGGCAGCGACGGGATCGGCTCGATGACACCCGGCACCATGTAGCCCGGCAACCGCTCACGCAGGCTCGCCTTCAAGCCATCCTCGGCCACACCCACCTCATCGCGCGGCACGACGTAGGCGACGAGTTGCTGCACGCCGGGCACGTCTTCGCGCACCGCCACGGCGGCCGCGAGCACGCCGGGACACGCGAGCAGGACAGATTCAATCTCGGACAACTCGACGCGGTAGCCGCGCAGCTTCACCTGCGAGTCCACACGACCAAGGAACTCGATTTCGCCCGCGTCGTTGAAGCGCGCGAGGTCGCCAGTGCGGTAGAGCCGCGGGGGATTTTCGCCGAGCGGATTGGTGATGAACTTCTCCCGCGTCAGGTCGGGCCGGCCCACGTAGCCGCGCGCGAGGCCGACGCCGCCGATGCAAAGCTCGCCCGCTTCACCCGGCGGCAACGGGACGGACTGCTCGTTGAGAATGAAGACGAAGTAGTTCGGCACGGGCCGCCCGATGGTCACGGGTTCGCCGGGGGACAAGTCGCCGTAAGTTGCGATGACCGTCGCCTCGGTCGGGCCGTAAGTGTTCACCATGCGCCGACCATCGCGCGCCCAACGCGTGACGAGATCCGCTGGACACGCCTCGCCGCCGACGATCAACAAGGTCACGCCGGGCACATCCTCGGTCATCATCGCGAGCTGCGTCGGCACGGTGCTGAACACCGTGACGCCCGCCTCGGCAAGCATCCGCGAAAGCATCGGCCCCGATTGAGCCATCTCGCGCGTGCCGACCACGAGCATCGCGCCCGCGAAGAACGCGAGCCACACCTCTTCGACCGACGCGTCGAACGCGATGGAGAAGCCTTGATAGACACGGTCGTCAGGCCGCACGTCAAAGATCGTCCCCTCCGCACGCACGAGGTGGCACGCGCTGCGGTGCTCGATCTGCACGCCCTTGGGCCGGCCCGTGGTGCCGGACGTGTAGATGACATAGGCAAGGTTCTCGGGCGTGTTGCCCGTGTCGCGGCGCGTGAGCTGCGTCGTGGGATTGCGGGAGATCGCCTCCGCGTCGCGGTCGAGCACAACGATTCTTCCAGCGAACCGCCCGGCTCTCTCGCGCAACGACGAAACCGTGATGAGCACGTCTGCGTTTACATCTCCGAGAATGTATTGGACTCGGTCGGCGGGATAATCGGGATCGAGCGGCACGTAGGCCGCGCCCGACTTGAGCGCAGCGAGCAGCGCGACATACACGTCCATCGAGCGCGGCAGCAGCAACGCGACGTGGCTGCCTGAACTCGCGCCGAGCGCGCGCAGATGCCGGGCGAGCTGGTTGGCGCGCTGCTCGACCTCACCGTAGGTCATGCGCTCATCACCGCACGCCAGCGCGATTTGCCCCTCCTCCGCCGCGGCGCTGCGCTCGAAGAGTTCGTGGAGCAGCTCGTTCCGGCAAAGCGTGGGTGCTTTCGCAAATTGGAAGGCCGGAACCTGAATGGGCGGGCGCGACATGAATGGTTGCTCGGCGACAGTCTCCCCGTTGGAGACGGCGCTTGTCACGCGCTGGTTTCAGAATGTATCAGTCGGACACATCTCCGCCGTTTGCCGAATGGCGCGGTGGCCTCCACAGTCCATTGCCACATGACGCGCCGCCCCGTTTCGATTCACGCCGCCGTGTGCCTGTTGCTGGCCGGCCTCGCGGGCACATTCGTCCCGACGACCCTCGCGGCACCGGACGACGTGAGCTTCACCAAGGACATCGCGCCCATCCTCACCAAGAAGTGTGTCACCTGCCACGGACCGGAGAAGGCCAAGGGCAACTATCAGCTTCACAATTTCGAGGCGTTCATGAAGCCCGGCGCGAGCAAGTCCGCGCCAGTCACGCCCGGCCAGCCGGCGAAGAGCGAGCTGTTCCGGCTGCTCACCACAACCGATGCCGACGACCGCATGCCGCAAAAGGACGACCCGCTGCCCAAACCGCAAATCGCGCTCATCGAAAAGTGGATTCAACAGGGCGCGAAGTTCGACGGGCCGGACACGAAGGCGCACCTCGCGTCGCTCATCCCGCGCGTGCCGCATCCGAACCCGCCAGCCAGCTACGCGCGCCCCGTGCCCATCGCGGCGCTGGCGTTCAGCCCCGACGGCAGGCAGCTCGCAGCAAGCGGCTATCACGAGGTCACGATTTGGGAGCCGACGACCGGCAGGCTCCTCAGTCGCGTGAAGAATCTTCCCCAGCGCATCCAGGCGCTCGCGTGGCATCCGTCGGGGCAATGGCTCGCGGTCGGCGGCGGCTCGCCTGGGCAGTCCGGCGAAGTCGCGCTCGTGGACACGACGAAGGGCGAGGTCGCGAAAGTGCTCGGCACGACGATTGACACCGTGATGGCGCTGGCCTTCGACAAGGAAGGAACGCGGCTCGCCGCCGGTGGCGCGGACAACGCCATCCGCATTTTCTCCGTGCCGGACGGCAAGGAACTCCGCCTCATCCAGCAGCACGCTGACTGGGTGCTCGGCCTCGCGTTCAGCCCGGACGGCAAGCACCTCGCCAGCGCCAGCCGCGACCGCACGGCGCGCATATTCAACCTCGGCACCGGCGAACTCGAAACGAGCTACATGGGCCATGACGCGCCCGTGTCCGGCGTCGCCTTCGCCGACGATGGCAAGACGGTCTATTCCTGCGGGCGTGACAAGGACGTGCATTACTGGCCCGTGAAGGACGGGAAGAAGGCCGGCAAAATCTCCGGCGCGGAGGGCGAGCTGTTCCGTGTGCTGCTGGCGGGCGAGCAAATCTTCAGTTGCGGCGCGGACGCGCAGGTGCGCCAGCACAAGCTCGACGACCGTTCGCTTGTCCGCGCGCTCACTGGCCACGGCGACCGCGTCTATTCCCTCGCCGCGCACGCACCCGCCAAGTGGCTGGCCAGCGGCGCGCACAACGGCGAGGTGCGCGTGTGGAACTGGGAGGACGGGAAGACGGTGGCGAGCTTCATGGCAGCGCCAAAGTGAGCGGGGTGAATGGCTGAAGGAAGCGGCTGCGAGGAACTGCGATGCTGCCGATTACACAGGCAGCAAGGTCATAATTTGCGACCTTTCCACGGCTGAACCAAACCAGACGCTCCCACCGTCGAGTCAGACATTTGCCAAGGCTGATACTCGTTGCGCAATCGCGCAGTGCCGGTCGAAATCTTGAGACGCATACCCAGATACCATGGGAAGACGATCGGCCAGCCGAGAAACAAGAACAGGATGAAAATGACGGTCGGACCGCCAGAAATACCAGTGTGGTAACACCGTAATCGCACCCGCTTGGAATCGAGCGCCGCCCACACGATGGAAGCCAAAACGAAGACTGGAAACGTGCCGCAGTAAGACGCGAATGCGGAGAGTGCGATAGTGATGACAATCGCACTCAACCAACAAGCAAGTGAGATGAGCCTATTGCGCATAACCGAGGTTGTTGTCTGCGGTTAGTTGCACATTTTGCAGCCGCTTCGTGGTTACTGGCAAAATCCTCCTCTGTTCATCACCGGTTGTCCAGCCTCCGGCGGCAGCTTCCCCGACTCCAGGTTTGCATTTCCCCATCGCCGCGAAACAATGCGGCCATGTCCTCTGCCACTGACTTGAGTCGCCGGGCCTTCCTCGGTTCCGCCGTTGCCGCCTCTGCCTCGCTCGGTTCCGCCGCCACGCAACGCGATTGGACGGGCGTGAACCCGATGCGCTACCCGGACCCCGACATCATCGCGCTCGACAAGCGCTTCAAGGCCAAGATTGGCAACACCCCCATTCAGCGGCTCCATCACGATCCCACGATGCTCTGGGCCGAAGGTGTGGTGTGGAACGGCGGCGGGCGCTACGTCTTGTGGAGTGACATTCCGAACAACCGCCAGTTTCGCCGGCTCGACGAGGACGGACACGTGAGCGTGTTCCGCCAGCCCAGCGGCAATGCGAACGGCAACACGTTCGACTTCGACGGCCGTCAGCTCGCGTGCGAGCACGGCAACCGCCGCGTGGTGCGTTACGAGCACAACGGCTCGGTGACAGTCATCGCGGATTCGTTCGGCGGCAAGCGGCTCAACGCGCCCAATGACATCGTGGTGCATCCCGACGGCGGCATCTGGTTCACCGATCCCGGCTACGGCGCGATGATGAATTACGAGGGCAACAAAGGGCCGCTCGAAATCAAGGAGGCGGTCTATCGCGTGGACCCGAAGACTCTGAAGCTCGCGATGGTCAGCGACGAACTCGGCAAGCCCAACGGCATCTGCTTCTCGCCGGATTACAAAAAAATCTACGTCGTCCACGGCGATGTCTTCGAGTGGGACGTGGTGGACAGCGTGCGGATGAAAAACAAACGGACGTTTTGCAAGATGGCCATGGGCGACAAGAAGGGCGGCGCGGACGGCATCCGCTGCGATGTGGACGGGAACATCTGGGCGGCGGCGGGCTGGGCGGGCGACGGCTTCGACGGCGCGCACTGCTTCACGCCGGAGGGCGAGCGCATCGGGATGATCCTGCTGCCGGAGATTTGCGCGAACCTGTGCTTCGGCGGCGCAAAGCGGAACCGGCTGTTCATGGCCGCCAGCTCGTCGCTCTACGCGGTCTATGTGGAGACGCGGGGCGCGCACCTCACGTGACGAGCGCTTGACGCGCGGCGAATGAGCTTGGCGGAAATCGTCAGGCGGAGTTTTAATCGCCGCGAGTGATCGGGCACCTGCTCAAACCGGAAATCGCCGAGCTGATTCGCGCGCGAAATTTCACGCAACTGCGCGACCTGCTCATCGAATTCCCCGCGCAGGAGATCGCGGAGATTTTCACCGACCTGAACCCCGAGGACGAGGCGGTGTTGCTGCGCATCCTGCCGCGCCACGTTTCCGCCGAGGTCTTCGAGTATCTCAGCCGCGCGGACCAGGAGGCCCTGCTGCACGCGCTGGCGAAGGAGGATGTCGCCGCGATCCTCAACGACATGACGCCGGATGACCGCACGGCGCTGCTGGAGGAACTGCCCTCCTCCGCGACCCAGAAGCTGCTCGAGCTGCTCTCGGTGGAGGAGCGAAAAATCGCGACGGACCTGCTCGGCTATCCGAAGCATTCGGTCGGGCGGCTCATGGCCCCGGAGTTTGTCGCCATCAAGCAGAGCTGGACGGTGGCCGAGGTGCTGGCGCATTTGCGGATCGAGGAGCGCAAGCGCGCCGCGATGAACCAGCTCTACGTGGTGGACGACCATGGCCGGCTGGTGGATTTCGTGCGGCTGCGCAACCTCGTCGTCGCCCCGCCGGAGACGCCGGTCAGCGGGCTGCTGGAAGGCCGCCGCCTCGACCTGCACGCCACGGACGACCGCGAGACCGCGGTCGCCGCCTTCAAAAAATACGACGTGACCATCCTGCCTGTCGTGGACTCGCGCGACGAGCTTGTCGGTGTCGTCACGGTGGACGACGTGCTGGACGTGGCGGAACAGGAAGCCACCGAGGACATCCAGAAACTCGGCGGCATGGAGGCGCTCGACGCGCCGTATTTCAAGATCAGCATGGCCGCCATGCTCATGAAGCGCGCGCCCTGGCTGGCGATTCTGTTTGTGAGCGAGATGTTCACGTCCACGGCGATGGGATACTTCGAGAAGGAAATTGAAAAGGCGGCGGTGCTCGCGCTGTTCCTCCCGCTGATCCTGTCCAGCGGCGGCAACTCCGGTTCGCAGGCCACGACTCTCATCATCCGCGCGATGGCCTTGCGCGACGTGGCCCTGGGCGATTGGTGGAAAGTCTTCCGGCGCGAGCTGACGGCGGGTTTCTTCCTCGGCTGCGTGCTGGCTGCGCTCGGCGTCATCCGCATCCTCGCCTGGCAATGGCTGGGCTTCAAGGACTACGGCCCCGGCTATCCGGCCTTGGCGTTCACCATCGGCGGCAGCCTCGTGGGCGTGGTGCTCTGGGGCAGCCTGGTGGGCGCGATGCTGCCCATCCTGTTGCGCGCCCTGCGTCTGGATCCGGCGACGTGCTCCGCGCCGTTCGTGGCGACGCTCGTGGACGTGACCGGCATCATCATCTACTTCACGGTGGCCTGGCATCTCATGCTGAACGGCAAGCCCCTTTGAACATGACGGGCGGGACCGACCTCGGGGAAAATCTCTGTCTCCACTGCGGCCTGTGCTGCGACGGCACGCTCTTCCGCGACGTGGAACTCCAGCCCGGCGACGACGCGGAACAACTTCGCGCGCTCGGACTGCCAGTGCGTGGCAGGCACAGCGAGGAGGCGAACAGCCTGAAGTTTCCTCAACCGTGCAGCGCGCTGTGTCAGGACCTGCGCTGCCGCATTTACGCCGACCGCCCGGCGCGCTGCCGACAGTTCGGGTGCGCGCTCTTCCAGGCCGTGACTTCGGGACAAACGGAGTTGCCGGCTGCGTTGATGACGATTCGCAAGACGCGCCAACTCGCGGAAAAGGTCCGTCGGCTTCTGCGCGAGCTGGGGGATGCGGGCGGGCGTGTGTCGCTGAGCCGCCGCTTCAAGCGGCTCAAGCGGAAGTTCGATGCGGGTGAGTTGCCAACGGGCCTCGACACCGAGACGGCCTACGACCGTTTCGCCGAACTAAGTCTCGCAGTGCATGAGCTGGACCTGCGCCTGCGGGCAAAATTCCATCCGGACCCGTCGGACGGCTGAAATTGATTAACGCAGCGCAGCGAGGCATTCGCCGGATTTCGGGTTGAAGGAGACGGCGCTCAACGTCGCGCTGGCCGCCGTCTTGGTTTTGTAACCCAGCTTGCCAAGCGCCTCGGCCTCCTCGACCGGCCACCTGGCTTCGAGTTCCAAGCTCAAGTTCCCTTCCGTGTGCAGGCGCGGCGCGGCGAGCGCGGCGTCCATTGGCTGGCCGAGCGCGACGAACTGCGTGAGCGCCTCGAAGATCGCGTTGGGTATCTTGCGTCCGCCGCGACCGCCGACGGCGAGCACAGGCCGGCCCTCGCGGAGCACAACGGTCGGACACATGTTGTGGAGCGGCCGCTTGCCCGGACCGGGCGCGTTCGGGTGCTCCGGGTGCGGGTCGAAGCGCGACATCCCGTGGCCGAGTGTGAGGCCGAGGCCGTCCACCGTGACGCGCGCGCCAAAGCCATTGCCGTGCGTGAGCGTGATGGCCGCGAGGTTCCCGCTCTTGTCCACGACGCTGAGGCTGATGGTGCCGGTGTGCAAACGCGACTCGGCGGTGAGCGGGAGAATTTTACCCTCTTTCACCGCGCGCCGGACTTTGTCAGCGGTTTCCTTCGCGTAGTTGTTTGAAAGAAGTTTCGCCACGGGCACCTGCGCGTGCTGTGGATCGCCCAGCAACGCGAGCCGGTCGGCCCACGCCACGCGCAGCGTCTCGATGCGCGCGTGTGTGCGGGTGACGCTGGCTGGCTGCCGTTCCCACTCCAGCGCACGGAGCGCCGCGAACGCCTGAATGACGGTGAGGCCGCCGGCGGTCAGCGGTGCGGTGCGCACGTCGCAACCGTTCCACTCGAAGCGCAGCGGCTCGACCTCGCGCGCCTGATACGCGGCCAGATCCTTCACAGTGACAAGGCCGCCGTATTTCTGGAACACCTCGGCGATGCGTTGCGCAATGTCTCCCCGATAGAAGGAGTCCGCTGAGTTGCGCTGCGCGAGTGTTTCCAGCAACGCGGCGACTTCGAGATTGCGATACGTGTCACCGGCCGCGAGCGGCTCGCCGTCCTTGAAGAACAGCTTGCGCCCGCCCTCGTGTGTTTTGGCCAGCGCGGAGAAGCTGCGGATGGTCGTGGCCTGAGTGGCGGTGATTTTGAAGCCCTCGCGCGCAACTGCGATGGCGGGTGCGACCGAGTCGCGGAAGGAGCGCGTGCCGTGACGGTCGAGCGCGAGTTGCAGTCCGGCGAGAATTCCGGGCACGCCGGCGGCGAGCCAGCCGGTTTCGTTCACGCGGCCGGGAACGACACCCTTGTCGTCGGGCTTGAACATGTCTGGTCGTGCGGCGGCAGGCGCGGCGGAATTGGCGTCGATGGCGACGACTTGCTTCCCGTCCGCGCTGGCAATGATGATGGAAGCGCCGTAACCGCCGATGCCGGTCATGGCGGGCGCGGCGACGGCGGCGGTGAGCGCGGCGGCGACCATGGCGTCCACAGCGTTGCCGCCGGAGGAGAGGACTTGCGCGCCGACTTTCTCGGCGGTCGGCTCGCCACTGACGACTCCGTGCGGGTGGTTGAGTGGCACCTCAGCGGCGCGCAGGATGAAGGGCGTGGCAACTCCCGCAGCGGTGAGTCGGAGCGCGCGGCGGCGGGACAAAGGCGGTCGGTGGCGCGTGGGCATGTCTTCGGTGTAAGCGAGAAGGTCCGGGCCGTCCACGGTGAATTCAGGTTTTTTCCGCCGATCGTGGAAAATCTTGCTTGTCTCCCCGGCGACGGGCGGGTAGCCATTCGCCATGCCTAAGAAATACTTCCTCCCACTGTCTTCCTCCGCCGCGCCTGTCACCCGCCGCGACTTCATCAATCGCTCGCTGATCGCCTCGGCCATCGCCGCCGCCAGCGCGCCGCCTTTGCTGCGCGGGCAGAACTTGAACAACAAGCTGGACGTTGCGGTCGTCGGCGCGGGCGGCAAGGGCGCGAGCGACACCGATGAATGCGCCAAAGGCGGCGCGAACATCGTCGCGCTCTGCGACGTGGACAGCAAGACGCTCGATGGTCGCCTCGCGAAATATCCGGCAGCGAAAGGCTTCCGCGACTACCGCAAGATGTATGAGGAGTTTGGCAAGAGCTTCGATGCGGTCATCGTCTCCACGCCCGACCACGTCCACGCGCCCGCGGCGAGCCTCGCGATGAAGATGGGCAAACACGCTTACGTGCAAAAGCCGCTCACTCATTCCGTCGCCGAGGCGCGCCACCTGCGCCTGCTCGCTGCGGAGAAGAAAGTTGTCACGCAGATGGGCAACCAGGGCAGCGCCGGCGACGGCCTGCGCCGCGCAGTGGAAGTCATCCAGGCCGGGATCATCGGCAAGCCCACCGAGCTGCACGTGTGGAGCAACCGCCCCATCTGGCCGCAGGGCCTCGACCGGCCGTCGGGCGAGAAGCCCGTGCCTGAGACGCTCGACTGGGACTTGTGGCTCGGACCCGCGCCGATGCGGCCTTACAACAGCGGCTACCATCCCTTCGCCTGGCGCGGCTGGTGGGACTTCGGCACCGGCGCGCTCGGCGACATGGCCTGCCACACGGTCAACATGCCTTTCCGCGCGCTCAAGCTCGGCTACCCGACGGCCATCGAGGCTGAGGCTGTCTCCGACAACCACGCCGAGACTTACGCGAAGGCCTCGCGCATCCGCTTCGAGTTTCCTGAGCGCGACGGTCTGCCGCCGCTGAAATTCTGGTGGTATGACGGCAAGCCCGTTGATCCCAAATCCAAAGAACCCCAAGTCGGGCCGATGCGCCCGCACGACGACCTGACCGGCGACATCCGCGCGCTCAAGGGCAGCCTGCCCACGAGCGGCGCGCTCATCATCGGCGACAAGGGCCGGCTCTTCTCGCCGGACGACTATGGCTCCACGTTCTTCATGCGCCTCAACGACGAGAAGGATTTACTGTCGCACAAAGACCACGATGCCGTCAAGGCGGTCCCCGAGAACTTCACCCACTGCGCAGGCGGCCACTACAAAGAATGGGTGGACGCCGCCAAGGGCGGGCCGGCAACTTACTCGAACTTCGCCATCGCGGCGTATCTCACCGAGATCATTTTGCTCGGCTGCATCGCCGTGCGCGTGGGCACCGGCAAGAAGCTCGACTGGGACGGCCCGAACATGAAGGCCAAAAACATGGACGTGGCCAAGCTTGTGAAGCGCGACTACCGGCCGGGGTGGACGCTGTAGGCTCCCCGATTCACCGCATTGACGCCTCGCCAGGGCACCACCATATTCGCCGCGATGAAGTTCGACATCTCGCGCCTGCTCGACTCGTGGGAATACAAGCCCGGTCAGGTGCTAGTTCGACGGTTCAAGTCCAAGGACGGAACCGAAAAAATCCAGCTCCGCCTGGACCTGGGTGTCCTCCAGATGAACGCGGAAGGGCGGCCGGACGGCAAACGCCCGCTCGGGCACGAATCCTTCTTCCATCATCTGGTCAGCCAGTTGGAGAAACATCGCGCCGCGCACGCCGGCAGTGACGAGGAGTTCGTCCTGACCGGCGAGGATTGCGCGCGGCTCCAGCAGGAGGCCATCCAGTTTCACCACCGCTACATCTGCCTCTACCAGCTCGGCGACTACGCGGCGGTGATCCGCGACGCGGAGCGAAACATCGAGGCGTTCGACTTCGTGGACGAGTTCGCCGAGACCGACGAGCTGTCCTGGGCGCTGCAACAGTTCCGTCCGCAGCTCCTGCTCATGCTCACGCGCGCGAAGGGCATGATGGCGCTGGAGAAGAAGGAATTCGCCGCCACCGCCCGCGAGGTGGAAAACGGCATCGCCACCATCCGCGAATTTTACAACGCCTTCGAGCGGCCCGATCTCGCCGAGCAATCCGGTGAAATCACCTCGCTGGAACAATGGCTGGAAAACCTCCGCAACAACCGCGAGAAGCGCGAGGAGAAGCCGGAGCCGGAACAGCCGCAGCAGCTCACCGAGCGGCAACGGCTGGAGCAGGCGTTGCAGGACGCCGTCTCGCGCGAGGACTACGAGCAGGCCGCGCGGGTGCGCGACGCGCTGAGAAACTTGAAGGCACCGTGACTTGCGGCGCCGAAGCCATCCGACGCGAACCTTGATTGCCCTGAGAACATCCCTGTTGCCCGTTGCGCATCGTGTTCCTTTGCTGGCGACTCTGCTTCTCTTCGCCGGCTGCATGACCGTCCCGGAGACGGGCCGAAGGCAGGTCATGCTCATTTCCTCACAGCAGGAAATGCAGCTTGGCTTCAGCGCGTTCCAGCAGATGAAGAAGGAAACGCCCATCAGCCGCGACCCGGCGGTCAACGCGATGGTGCAGCGCGTCGGCCAGCGCATCGCGGCCGTGGCGAACCTGCCGGGCGCGCAGTGGGAATTCGTCGTGTTCGACAGCAAGGAGGCCAACGCCTTCTGCCTGCCGGGCGGCAAGGTGGGCGTGTATTCAGGCATCCTTCCCATCACGAAAGACGAAGCCGGCCTCGCCACCGTCATCGGCCACGAGGTCTCGCACGCGGTCGCGCGGCACGGTGCGGAACGGATGAGTGAGAGCCTGCTGCTCCAGACCGGCGGCGGCCTGCTCGGCGCAGGTCTGTCGAGCGCCGACCCGCGCACGCAAGTGCTGGTGATGACCGCCTACGGCCTCGGCGCACAGGTGGGCCGCGAGCTGCCCCACAGTCGCGCGCAGGAATCCGAGGCGGACCACATCGGACTGATTTACATGGCACGCGCGGGCTACGACCCGGAGGCGGCGGTGAGTTTCTGGCAGCGCTTCTCCGATTACTCGCGCACGCACGGCGGCAGCGGCACGCCAACATTTCTTCGCACTCACCCGCTCGACACCGTCCGCATCCAGCAAATCCAACAGTGGATGCCAGAGGCCAAGGCAAATTACCGGCCGCAGTGAGGCGACGGCAGGCTTGGCGCGAAAGGGCTGGCAGTTTTCCCGCCGCTTCCTAGATTCCACCCCCATGTTTGATTCGCTGTCCGGCAAGCTCCAGAACGTCTTCCGCAACCTGCGCGGCCTCGGGAAAATCTCCGAGTCCAACGTCAGCGACTCGCTGCGCGACGTGCGCATGGCGCTGCTCGACGCCGACGTGAACTTCAAAGTCGCGCGCGACTTCATCGAGCGCGTGAAGGAGAAGGCCCTTGGCCAGCAGGTCATCCAGAGCATCCATCCCGGCCAGCAGATCATCAAACTGATCAGCGACGAACTCGTCACGCTGCTCGGCTCGCAGAATGCCGGCCTCAACCTCTCCGCCAGCCCGACCAACATCTTCATGGTTGGCCTGCACGGCGCGGGCAAGACCACCAGCGCCGGCAAGCTCGCGAGCTGGCTCAAGAAGCAGGGCCGCGCACCACTCCTCGTCGCCTGCGACGTTTATCGCCCCGCCGCGATGGACCAATTGGAGACGCTCGGCAAGCAGCTCGAAGTCCCCGTCTTCCTCAAGCGCGGCGAAACCGACGTGCTCAAGATTGCGCGGGACGCCCAGCAACTCGCCAAGCTCACCAGCCGCAACGTCATCATCTTCGACACTGCGGGCCGCCTGCAAATTGACGAGGTGCTCGTGCAAGAGTTGGTCCGGCTGCGCGACCTCATCCAGCCGCAGGAAATTCTCCTCGTGCTCGACGCCGCGACCGGCCAGGAGGCCGTGAACGTAGCGACGCACTTTGACCAAGCACTGAAACTCACCGGCTCGATCCTCACGAAGCTCGACGGCGACGCGCGCGGCGGCGCGGCCCTGAGCCTGCGCGAGGTCACCGGCAAGCCGATCAAGTTCATGGGCGTCGGCGAGAAGCTCGACGACTTCGAGCCGTTTCATCCCGAGCGCATGGCGCAGCGCATCCTCGGCATGGGCGACGTGGTGTCGCTGGTCGAGAAGGCCGCCGAGCGGATTGACCAGAACTCCGCGATGGCCCTCGAGGAGAAGATGAAGAAGGGCCAGTTCACGCTGGAGGATTTCCTCATGCAACTCCGCGAGATGAAGAAGATGGGGCCGCTGGAGAACATCATGGGCATGCTGCCCGGCGGCGCGGAGATGTCCAAGGGCACCGACTTCGGCAAGGCGGAGAAGGATTTCCGCCGCAAGGAAGGCATCATCTGCGCGATGACGCCGACCGAACGCCGCAACGTGAACCTGCTCAACGCCAAGCGCCGCCAGCGCATCGCCAAGGGCAGCGGCGTGACCGTCACCGAGGTCAACACGCTCCTCCAACAGTTCGCCCAGATGCAGCAGATGATGAAGAAGATGTCCAAGTTCTCGAAGATGATGGGCCGCATGGGCGGGATGCCGGGGATGCGCTGAGAGGAGAACTCTTTTGGGTCTTTCCTAGTTGAGCGGGTGTGAACCTGCTGAAACACTGGGACTG
>CAYZJP010000107.1:0-17485 GCA_964478755.1 uncultured Klebsiella sp. | reverse complement strand
AAGCGTCACCTCGTCCGCATGGTCGAGGCGCAGGACAACGCCGTGGTTGTCACCGTGGACGGGGAGAAGCAGACGCTGCGGCTCGGCGCGAAGTGAGCTGCATGGCCGCGCCGCACGTCATCGCCAACGGACGTGAAGTTCCCGCCGCCTTCCCCTGCACGGTGGAGCAGTTTCTCGTCGCGCAGCAGTTGCTCCCTCGCAGTGTCGTCGTGGAGCATAATGGCGAGGCGGTGTCGCCGTCGGAGTTTTCGGAGCGGCCGCTCCAGCCCGGCGACCGCTTGGAAATCGTCCGTGTCGTCGCCGGCGGATGATAGTCGAGAGACTGTTGCCGTCTGCCCCGCGCCGTCGCATCATCAGCGCATGAAACGGTCCTTGATCCTTCCCGCGCTGGCCTTCGCCGCCAGCCTCTTTTCCACATCCGCGCAGACCAACCTCCTCGCCCCATTGCTTGCGCGCGACATCATCGGCGCGAATCTCGCGCTCGCCGAGGTGCAGAACTACACCGAGAACCGTGTGCCGCTCATGCCGCCGGTGAAGTCCGCCGCCGAGTGGGAGAAGGAGGCCGACCGCTTGCGCCGAGATGTGCTGCGCGACGTGGTCTTCCGCGGCGAGGCCCGGCAGTGGCGCGACGCGAAGACGAAGGTCGAGTGGCTCGACACGATTCCCGGCGGGACTGGTTACTCGATCCGCAAGCTGCGCTACGAGGCCCTGCCCGGCCTGTGGATTCCCGCGTTGCTCTATGTGCCGGAAAAGCTCTCCGGCAAAACGCCCGTTCACCTCGCCGTCAACGGCCACGACCGCGTCGGCAAGGCCGCGCCCTACAAACAAATCCGCTGCATCAATCTCGCCCGGCGCGGCGTCATCTCGCTCAACGCCGAGTGGCTCAACATGGGCCAGCTCAACAGCCCGGGCTTCGCGCACAGCGCGATGAACCAGCTTGATCTCTGCGGCTCCAGCGGCATCGCGCCTTTCCACCTCGCCATGGCGCGCGGGCTGGATGTTTTGCTTGCGCTGCCCGAGGCCGACCCGGCGCGCGTGGCCGTGAGCGGCCTCTCCGGCGGAGGCTGGCAGACGATCTTCATCAGTTCGCTGGACACGCGAGTCACGCTCGCGAATCCCGTCGCCGGCTACTCCAGCTTCCGCACCCGTGCGCGGAACTTCTCCGATCTCGGCGACTCCGAGCAAACGCCCTGCGACCTCGCGACGGTCGCCGACTACGCGCAGCTCACCGCGATGCTCGCGCCGCGCGGCGCACTCCTGACGTTCAACGCGAAGGACAACTGCTGCTTCGCCACCGACCACGCGCTCCAGCCGCTGCTCGACGCGGCACAGCCGGTCTTCAAGCTGCTCAAGGCCGACAACAAACTCCGCTGGCACAACAACCACGTGCCCGGCACGCACAACTTCGAGCAGGAGAACCGCGAGGTCTTCTACCGGATGCTCGGTGACAACTTTTTTCCCGGCGACGCAAAATTCGATGCGAAGGAAATCCCCGCCGAGGCGGAGGTGAAGAAGGCCGAGGAGCTCAACGTGCCGCTGCCGGCGGACAACCTCGACTTCAACCAGCTTGCGCTCCGACTCATGAAGGCTTTGCCGCACGGCTCCACAACGCCGCTCCAGCCGACGACGTTGCACAAGTGGCAACAGACACAGCGCGGCCTGCTGGGCGGAGTCGTCCACGCCAAGGAATACACCGCCACTGCTGAACTGGCCGGCACCGAGACCACCAATGGCATCAGCGTCACCTGCTGGCGCTTGAAGATGGGCGATGCGTGGACAGTGCCCGCCGTCGAGTTGAGCAAGGGCGCGTCGCTCGAAACCGTCATGCTCGTGGGCGACGCCGGCCGCAAAGGACTCGCCGCCGAGGCGGACCAACTGCTCGCCGACGGCAAGCGCGTCGTGGCCGTGGACCCGTTTTACTTCGGTGAGTCGCGCATCGCACAGAAGGATTATCTCTTCGCGCTGCTTGTGGCCGCCATCGGCGACCGCCCGCTGGGCTTGCAGGCGAGCCAGCTCGGCGCGACTGCGCGCTGGCTGTCGGGTGAACGGAAACTCGGCCCCGTGAAGCTCGTCAGCGTCGGCCCGCGCGCGAGCGTGTTCAGCACTGTTGCCGCAGCATTGGAAGACAAGGCCATCGGCAGTTTGGAGCTGCGTCAACCACTCCCGAGTCTCAAGGAAGTCATCGAAAAAAACCTCGGCGTGGACCGCCAGCCGGAGCTTTTCTGCTTCGGCCTGCTGGAACAATTCGACGTGCCACAACTCCGCGCGCTCGTCGCTCCACGCCCGCTGCTCGTCCAGCCATGACGCGGCCCACCTGCCTCTGGAAACAGGAATAGTGAAGCCGCTTTTGGTCGCACTAGTCGAAACGAGGTCATGAACCCCGTCCTGCTGCTGGCAGCTTCGCTGGCAATCATGCTCGCCACCCCGGCGCAGACGCCGAAGGCCGCCACTCCCAAGCCATCGAAGCCAAACGTGAAGGCCGAGCCGGAGGTTCCCTTTCCGCCGACGCTCCCCGGCGGGAAGGAGTTGGTCACCGACACCTCGCCAGATTTCCTCCAGCCGCCCGCCACGCTGCTGCCCGGTGTCGCCATCGCGAAGACGCCGCCGACCGTGGACTTCGCCTACTTCCCCGGTCAGACGTATCGCGGCAACCCTTGGTCCAACTGGGGCGACAGCCTTTTCGCCAACGGCAAATACTACGCCTCCATCGGCGACCATCTCGCGCCCGGCGGCACGGCCTTCATCTACGAGTTCGACCCGGCCACGCGGAAGTTCCGCCAGCTCCTCGACGTGAAGAAGCTGCTCGGCCTGCCCGCCGGGCGCTACACGCCCGGGAAGATTCACACCCAGCTCGCGCTCGCACGCGATGGGTGGATTTACTGCGGCACGCACCGTGGCGGCACGCGCGCGACAGACGGCGACAAGGATTACAAAGGCGACTGGCTTGTTCGCGTGCATCCCGTCACAGCGAAGGCGGAAATCATCGCGGAAGGCCCGGTGCCCGGCCATTGCATCCCCACGGGCCTGGCCGACCCGCAGCGGCTCATCTTCTACGGCGGCACCGAGCCGGAGACGCGCGCGGGCGAGCAGAGCGTGACGTTCTTCGCCTACGATCTCGCGGCGCGGAAGATGATCTGGTCCGGCTTCGGCGGCCCGGCGCGCGCGATGATTTTCTCGCCCTCCACCGGACGCGTCTGGTTCAACGTGGACTCCCTCACCGGCAGCAACCTCGTGCGCTTCGACCCCGTCAAGCCCGGCAAACCCGTCTCCGTCCCCGGCAGCATCGGCCTGCGCGCCGCGAGCAACGAAACGCCGCAGGGCATCATCTACACCGTCTCGCATCCGGTGAAGGGCACGGAGTCGCAGCTCTACGCCTTCCACCCGAAGACCGAGCGCATCGAACCGCTCGGCCCCGCCGCCATCGGGGTGAACCAATACATCACCACGCTCGACGCCGACCCGGCCGGGCGCTTCCTCTACTACGTGCCCGGCGCGCACGGCGGCAGCGAGGCGGACAACTCGGCGGTCGTGCAATACGACACGAAGACGCGCACGCGGAAAGTCATCGCGTTCCTGCACCCGTTCCACACGCAGAAATACGGCGTCACGCCGCGCGGCACCTACAGCGTCGCGCTCGACGCGCAGGGCGAGACGCTCTACATCACTTGGAATTGCAGCCGCGGCACAAAAGTCTGGGACTCCTGCGCGCTCACCGTGGTCCACATTCCTGCCGACGAGCGACTGCCCTGATCGCACGTTGACCTTCCCCGCACTCGCCCGCATCGTTCGCCGCGCGAATGAAATTTCGCTGGTCCATCGCGCCTCCCCAGCCCGCCCTCGCGGCTGAACTCGCCAGACTGCACGGGATCTCCCCGCTGCTCGCGCAATGCCTCCTCAACCGTGGCCACAGCGAGCCGGACGCAGTTGCGCGCTTCCTCGAACCGCGCCTGCGCCATCTCGCCGACCCCTTCGCGTTGCCGAACATGGCCGCCGCCGTGGACCGGCTCTTCGCCGCCCGCGAACGCGCCGAGCCGCTCGTCATCTTCGGCGACTACGACGTGGACGGCGTAACCTCGACCTCGCTGCTGCTCGAAGTCTTTCGTGCGCTCGGCTGGCGCGTGGATTTCTACCTGCCGCATCGCATGGACGAAGGCTATGGTCTCAGCCAGGACGGCGTGGAGAGCTGCCTCCAGAAATTCCCCGGAACAAAACTGCTCCTCGCCGTGGACTGCGGCTCGACGGCGGTGGAAACCATCGCCTGGCTCAAACAGCGCGGCGTGGATGTGCTCGTGCTCGACCATCACCAAGTCTCCGATCCCGCGCCCGCCGCGCTCGCGCTGGTGAATCCCCAGCTCGGCGAACGTTTTCGCGAGCTTTGCTCCGCCGGTCTCGCCTTCAAGCTCGCGCACGCGCTCGTGAAGCATGGGCGAGAGCTACAGCTTGCGGACTTCATCGCCTTCGATGTCCGTCCGCTGCTCGATCTCGTGGCGCTCGGCACCATCGCGGACCTCGTGCCGCTCACGGGCGAAAACCGCATCCTCGTCACCGCCGGCCTGGAGCGGCTCAACGCAACGCGCCGGCCCGGCCTGCTTGCGCTCAAGTCGGCGGCGGGCATTGACGGCGAGATTGGCACTTACGAAGTCGGCTTCCAGCTCGGCCCGCGCCTCAACGCCGCCGGTCGGCTGGAGAATGCCGCCGAAGCCCTGCAACTCCTTCTCGCCGCCGACCTCGCCACCGCCGAGCCAATCGCCCGCGCACTCGACTCGCGCAACCGCGAGCGCCAGCAAATCGAACGCACCATCACCGACGAAGTCACCGGCGCGATCCGCGCGCGTTTCGATCCGGCGCGGGACTTCGTCATCGTCGAGGGACAGTTGCTCTGGCACATCGGCGTCGTGGGCATTGTCGCGTCGCGCGTGCTGCGCGAGTTTTACCGGCCCACGCTCATCCTCGGCGGCGACGCGCAGCAGTGGCGCGGCTCCGGCCGCAGCATCGAGGGCTTCGACCTCGCCGCCGCGCTGCGCGAGTGCGACGACCTGCTCGTCCGGCACGGCGGCCACGCGATGGCTGCCGGCATCACGATCGCGCCGATGAACGTCGGCCCGTTCCGCGAGCGGCTCAATGCCATCGCCCGCCGTTCGTTGCGGCCCGAACAGTTGCAACCCGTGCTCAAGCTCGACGCCGAAGTCACGCTGCGCGAGCTGACCGTGGAGCGATTGGAGGAACTCGACCAACTCGCGCCCACGGGCATGGGCAACCCGGCGCTCCAATTCTGCGCCACTGGTCTGCGCCTCCATCGCCCGCCGCTCCGCATGGGCCGCGAGCAGCAGCACTTGAAACTCCACGTCACCGACGGCAGCGACATCCGCGAGGCCGTCTGGTGGAATGTGCCGAAGGATTTCACTCCACCCGCCGGCTTCGACATCGCCTTCACCGCCGAAGTGAACGAGTTCCGGGGCAATCGCACGGTGCAGTTGAAAGTGTCGGACTTGCGGACTACCTGAGCTTGTTTCTGCCATGTTGCGTGTTCCGTGTTGCGTGACTAGCCTCGCAGACCAGTGGACACGCAACACGCAGCACGCAGCACTCCCCACGTCGCCGCCGTCATTGTCGCCGCCGGGTCGGGCAAGCGCATGGGGCCGGGCGTGGACAAGCTCTTCCTCGAAGTCGCCGGCCGGCCCATCGTCGCGCACACGTGGGCGCGTTTCGACGCGACGGCGGGCGTTGACGAGCTGGTGTTGGTGGTGCGCGACGGGATGCAGGAGGAGTTTCGCAAGCTGGCGGCGCAGTTTGGTTTCAAGAAGCCATTCCGCCTGACCATCGGCGGGAAGGAACGGCAGGACTCGGTGTGGAATGGTTTGCAGGCGTTGTCGGCGGATTGCGAGATCGTCGCCATCCAGGACGGTGCGCGGCCTTGCACGAGTCACACAGTGATCGAAGCGACCATCGCGACGGCGCGCGAGATGGGCGCGGCCGTCGCGGCGCAGCGCGTGACGGACACGATCAAGGAATCCGACGGCGGCACGCGGGTGGCGAAGCACATTGACCGCTCGCGCCTGTGGGCGGTGCAGACCCCTCAGACGTTCCGCGTTGAAGTGATTCGCCGCGCGCTGGCCGCGGTGCGCGAACGCGGCCTGATTGTGACCGACGACACAGCCGCGTGCGAGTTGATCGGCCAGCCGGTGACTCTGGTGGAAAGCAAGGAGCCGAACCCGAAAGCAACTTCGCCGGCGGATTTGCCTTACTTGGAGCTACTGCTGACGACGCCGGGCTGACTGGCGGCTGAATCACGGCGCCGCGGGTGGCGTGACCTTGTCGCCGAGACGGAAGAACTGCCAGAAGGCGTCGAGCTGCTTGGCGGTGTCGCCGCCGAGCACGTCGGGCAGCGGGCTGGAGCCATCCTCCTGGAAATAGACCGGCATCTTCGTCTGCGGCTCGATGCGCAGCGGATTGCGCGTCCAGCGCTCGAAGTAGGCGCGTTGCAGCCGCTCCGCCGGATACGCGAAGTTCACGCCCTCGCTCTCGAAGACCTGCGTCGCCTTCTGCGCGCCGACGGAATGGCATGAGACGCACGAGAAACCGCCGTCCACGCCGAGCAGCTTCTGCCCGACCTTCGCCAGCTCCGCATCGAGCGGCGGCTCGGTGGGCGTCTGCGGCGGATAGCCGTGCGTCATTGCGAGACCAACGGCGAAGTCGGCGGCGTATTTCGGAAAGGCCGGCATCCGGTGCGCGAGCCAGGGCCGGGGCTTGTATTTGGTTTCGCCGGCGATGAACTGCGCCATCCACTCGGGCTTGAGCTTGCCGCCGAGTTTTTCAAAGCTGGTGAAGCCATCGAGCTGCCCGTGGCACGCGGTGCAGTTCAGGATGCGCGACTGACGGTCGGCAAACTCGACGGGCACATGACGCTTCAAGGAAGTGCGGTCGGTCGCGGCAAAAGCTTGGAGAGCCTCGCGCTCGGCCTTGGCAAACGGAAAATGCGGCCCCTTGCCCGTCGGGGATTCGGCGAGACAACCGTTGGCCCACTTCGCGGCGGCAAGCTCGGCGAGCGGCGGCGCCTTGAACTGATTCTCCAGCTTGAGCGAATGGCAGTTGAGACAGCCCTTCGTCTGCACCAATTGTTTGCCCTTGGCGATGATCGCTGCATCCGACGGCGCGCCGGCCTGCTTGACCATCGGCGCGATGGACGAGAGGAAGCCCGCGAGCTGCTCAACTTCCCCGTCCTTGAAATTGAACTTGGGCATCCGCGTCCACGCGTAGTTCGCACCGGGATTCTTGAGGAAGGCGGGCAGCGCGGCGGGCGGGAACTTCGCGTTGACGTGCGTGAGGTTGAGCTTCTTGGCATCGGCATCGCCAATGTCGGGGAGGTTGTGGCAGCCAGTGCAGTGCAGCGCCTCGACCAGCTTCTTCGCGGCTTCGACGCTCTCGGCGTCCTTCTTCAGCTCACGCACCGTCGGCGCGTCACCGGCCTGCGACGCGAGGAACGCGGCGATGGCCTCGGCGTCCGCCTGCGCGGTCGGGCCGTGCAGGAGCTTGGGCATCTGCGCGCTGGCGCGCTGCGTCTTAGGATCGAGAATCCATTGCGCCATCCAGCCGAAGCGCCGGCGCGAACCGATGCCCTCGAAGCTCGGCGCATCCATCGTCAGTTCCGGCGCACCGGACCCCCAGACGGCGTGGCACTTGGCGCAGCGGCCCTCGAAGAACGTCTCGCGTCCGAGACGCAGCTTGTTCTGCTGCGCGAGCGTCTCGTTGCCGACCGCGCGGTTCACCATGCCGAGACTGATGGGCTCCCACAGCGAACCCTTCTCCGACCAGAGCAGGCGCAGCATCGCGTCGCCGCTGGCGGGGCTGGTGAAGGTGACTTTGAGCGCGTTGTTGCCCTTGCTGAGGCGAATTGCCTTCGTGGGTTCGCTGGCCTTCTTCCCGTCGCCGGTGAATTCGATGATGGTGTTCGTGCCCAGCTCCACCTTCACGGTGCCCATCGCCTCGACACGGAAGAGGAAGTCCCCGCGCAGGTCGGCCGTGATGAAACCCGTCCACGTCGCGGTGAACTTGCCAGCCGGCGCAAACGGCGTCGGCGGCCGGTCGGCGAGAACGTAGAGCCACACGTTCGGCGCGGACACCGTGTCGCTCGCGGTGCCGACGGTGTAGGTCAGCGCGAGGCCCGGCTCGGTCTTGATGGGCTGGGCAAGGGCGGCGACGGCGAGGAACGCCGAGCTAAACAGGCTGCGGAACATGGGTTTTGTCATTCGTCGGTGCGTTCGGCAGGCAAACGCACGGAGGGTTGTAGCGATTTCCAAGAATGTGGCAAGCGCGAGCGGAGCACGGGCCTTAGCACGCCTCAATATCGAGAGCAGTAAAAAAGTCCCGACGCTTCCATGGCGAAGCGGCCTGAAGGCCGCGCTGCGCTCACGGAATCACGTTGATGGTGTGCAACACGTCCTGCTTGAACTCCACGCCGGCGTCGGTCTTGAGCTGGAACCGCAGCAGTTCCTGGTTCACCGGCCGCAGGTCCGTGATGGCCAGCATCACGGTCTTGCCGTCGGCGGAGAGTTTCGCGGCGGTGATGTCGAGCTTGTCGTGGCCTTTCTTGGTGGGGTCGGTGACGGACATTTCGGGCGAGCCGTAGTTGCTCGTGCGAAGATAATTCCACCGCTCACCGCTGTAGTTCTGCACGTCCTCGGCGTAGCTCTTGTCGAGCGGCTGGGTGAAAGTCAGCGCGACGCCGGCCCGCGTCACGTTGAGCTTGGCGACGGAGAGGACGGGCTTGCCGGTGTAGCGGATGCGGTCGAAGCCGCCTTCCTTGGCGGCGTTGCTCTGCCAGCCGCGCAGGCCGGCGTTGTAGAGCTGGCCGTCGCGGGGGTTGAAGCGCGGGCGCATGGCCGACGAGGTGAACTTGACGGGAATTTTCACGATGCCGCCCTGCGGCGTGCCGCCGATGAACTCCTTCAGCACGAGGTAAAGCGACGACTGGCCGTAGGAGCAGTGGAGCATTTCGCCGCTGAACGGCCCCCACTTGTCGCTGGTCACCCACGCCTGCCCGCCGCCGGAGTTGTCCCAGCTCTTGGCCATCCAGCACAGCGGCTGGGAGAAGCTCTTCACGTCGCGGCCGTGCGCCGTGTCCTCGACGCCGAGGAACATGCCGGGCTTGACCCAGTTGATGGGGCACATGGGCACCCAGGTGCCCTCGTTGTCGCCGGTAGTGAGCTCGCCGTTCGGGCCGACGCCGATGCCGTTGGGCGCGCGCAGCCCGGTGGCGACGACTTCCAGCTGGTGGCCGTATTTGTCTATCTTCATCAATGTGCCGGCGTGCTCGGAGATTTCACCGTTGCCGCCGCCACCGCCGAAGCCGCGCCCGCCGCCGCGCACCGGGCCGGCCTTGGCGGTGTAGAAGTTGCCTTCCTTGTCCGTTTGCAGGTCGAAGACGAACTCGTGGAAGCCGGGCGAACTCGTGATGTCGTTGTTGAAGGTCTCATAGACATCGCACGAGCCGTCGCCGTCGAGGTCGCGGTAGCGCGTGATCTGGTCGCGGCCCGTCGTGTAGATCACGTCGTCCACGATCTTGAGGCCGAGCGTCTCGAAGCCGCCGCTGGCAAAGCGTTTCCACGAGAGCTGCTCCAGTTTGTCGTCAATGCCGCTCACGATCCACACGTCGCCGTCCCACGTGGAGAGCGCGGCGCGCCTGCCGTCGCTGAAGAAGTCCAGGCCGCCGAAGCGGACGCGGCGGTTCCACGGGTTGGGGACCGGCGGGGTGAGGACGTCCTGCACGTAAGCGCCGTCGGGGGTGCTGCTCGCGGCAAGGATGCCGTGCGTGACGACCGGTTCGGGCCAATGGGCCGGGCCGGCTTTTGCTGCGTCGTTGAGGCGAGGAGCGCCCTGCAACAGCGCGGCGACTTTGCCTGCGCTGACGGCGTCCGTGCGCGCGATGCCGAGCTTGAACGCACTGCCACCGGCTCCGGCCGGGATGTTCAGCAAGACGCGCGTGCCGTCGGCAACTTCGAGCTTCGTGCCCTTGGGTGCGCCGCTTAGAGCGATGGTTGTGATTTGGCCGTTCGCGGCGGTGAGCATGACGTGGGTGGCTTCGGCCTTGGCCTGCGCGCCTTCGACTTCGCAGACGGCGGCGAGGAGTTCCTTCGGGTTCTTGCCGAGCGAGATGTTGCGGACGAATACGACGACGCCATCCTGCTCAATGACCTCGGCGCGTTCTCTGATGGGCGTGCCGAGCACTTCGTAGCTGAGCGTGACTTCCATGCTGTGAACTTGGAGGGAGCTTACGCGGCCCCACGCGCGCGGCAGCGGGCCGAATGGTTCCTTGCGCGGGTCGGCGAACGAACCGCTCGCGTCCGCCCAGCCCGGCTGCACGCGCAAGCCGAACTGTTGTTCTCCCACCAGCTCCGGATGTCCTCCATGTGAGCCGTCGAAGGTCACGCCCTTCGTCGTGATGAAGCCGCCAGTCCAGCCCGCGCTCCAACGGAGCAAATCCTGGTCGAAACACATCGCCGCGTTCGTGCCGAGGCGGATGGCGATGCCCTTGTTCGCATCGTTCTTGCCGGGAAATTTCGCGCCGATGCACGCCTTCTGAAACGGAAAGTCGTCCTGCACAAGCCCGGCCTTCACGGGTGCGGCGGCTTTTTTCTCCGCTTTCTTTTCGGTCTTGGCGTCCGCCGCCAGAAGCGCGGCGGCCGTGAACACAAACGTGATTCCGAAGGCGAGCGAGCGGGCAAGTTTCAACGAGTTCAGCATCATGTTCAGTGGATAAAAGCCGCACGCCGTCCCAGTCGGCTGACCGGGGCGGCGCGCGAACGGGGCTTTCGACATGGCGCGGGGAAAGCCCATTCAAGCAAACTTGAACGCGCTTCGACGCGTTCGGCGCTTGCGCGTTGACCCAGTCTCGGCGCGTCTCTAGCGTGGCCGCGTCCACCGACACCGAATGGCCGACACGCCTGCCAACTCCCCTGCCCCGCCGGGCGCCGCGCCGTGGTATGCGGGCGTGTCGCGCTACCAGTGGCTCGTGCTCGCCATCGCGTCGGCAGGGTGGATCTTCGACACCTTCGAGGGACAAATCTTTAACCTCACGCGTGGCGACCTCTTCAACGAACTACTTCGCGGCCACGCCGACCTCGCGGCGCAGAAGCAGCTCTGGGGCGACCGCTTCCTGGGGATTTTCCTTCTCGGCGGCACGCTCGGCGGCATCGGCTTCGGGATGCTGGCCGATCGCTGGGGACGACGACCGACGATGGTCGTGACCATCCTGATGTATTCCGTCTTCTCCGGCCTCACTTACTTTGCCAGCGAGGTTTGGCAGGTCGGCGCGCTGCGATTTCTTGTGGCAATGGGTGTGGGCGGCGAATGGGCCGTCGCCGCCGCGCTCGTCGCCGAAGTTTTCCCCGCGAAGGCCCGCGCGCACGCGGGCGGCATCTTCCACGCGACGAGCGTGTTCGGCACGTGGCTCGCGACGGGCGTCGCGGTGCTCGTCGGCGCGCACTGGCAGCTAGCCTTTCTCGCCGGAGTGATTCCCGCGCTGCTCGTGCTGTGGGTGCGTGCGTCCGTGAATGAATCTGAGAGCTGGCAGCAGAAAAAAAACGCCGCCCAATCCACCGAGGAACTCGGCAACCTGCGCGAACTGCTCGGCGACCCGCGCTGGGCGAAACGCGCGCTGCTGGGAATGCTGCTCGCGGCAGTCGGCCTTGCGTCTTTTTGGGCCGTGACCGTTGCCGGGCAGGACTTGGCGAAGGCGCAGTTGCTCAAGGACGGCGTGCCCGCAGCTCTGGCCGCCGACAAGGCGAAGACCGCCTACGGCTTCTGGCAAACCACCGGCGGCGGCCTGGGCCTGCTGGCGTTCGGCCCGCTCTGCGTGCGGCTCGGGCGCAAGCGCGCCTTCGCCCTCATGCACGTCGCTGCGTTCCTCATGGTGGTGCTCGTGTGTTTCGCGCCCGCGAACTACGACCAACTCTTCTGGCTGCTGCCCGTCTTCGGTTTTTGCACGCTCGCGGTCCACGCGGGCTACGCCATTTACTTCCCGGAACTCTTTCCCACGCGGATGCGGAGCACCGGGACGGGCTTCTGCTTCAACGGTGGGCGTCTCCTCGCCGCGCCGATGCTCTTTTACTCCGGCACGTTGAAATCAAGCTGGCTCGCGTCGCACCCTGATCTCGAACTCCGCCACGTCATTGCGCTGCTCGGCGGGTTGTTCCTCGTCGGTCTGGTCGTCATCGCGTTTCTGCCGGAGACGAAGGACCAGCCGCTGCCGGAGTGATCCAGCTAACGGTGCGACCAGCCGAAGCGGCCGGGGCGATTGCCTTGGTTGAGGAAGGGCCAATAGACGAACGCGGACTTGCCGATGACGCTCTCCTCCGCGAAGTCGCCCCAGCTCCGCGAGTCGAGGCTGTTCATGGTGTTGTCACCCATGACGATGTAATGCTTCGGACGAACGGTGAATGTCTCGCGCTCGTCGTTGAACAGCGGGGCCAGGCCGGGCCGGGCATTCTGGCGCGCGACGACTTCGTTCACATGACCGGAGAACTCGCTGTCCTTCGGTGGGCCGGTGAGGTGATAAACATTCTCGAAGCGAGGTGTGCTGGCGTCGAGACGCTGGCCGTTGATGCGGAGGTGCCGGTCGTCGCCGATGCAGACGCGCTCGCCGCCGAGCGCCACCATGCGCTTGATGTAGAATTGATCCTGCGGCAATCCCTCGATGCCCCTGGTCTCGAAGACGATGATCTCGCCGCGCTCAGGCCGACGAAAATTGTAGCTCAGGCGATCCACGAACAAGTGGTCGCCACTGATGACCTTGAGCTTGATGATGTCCTCGCCCTTTCGGAAGTGCTGGCCGGGAAACAAGCCCGACCGGTGGGCGTTCCCGCCGAAGAGCTGATCCGGCGGAAACCAAACGGAGTAACTCCGCTCGCCGACCTGGAAGGTCTGTTTCTTGACGAGTGGGAAAATCGTCTTGGGCTGCTCCGCGTTGCGCAATTCACCATCCTCCTCGCAGACGACGTGGTAGTAAGTGATGCCTCTGAACCACGAATCCACGAACGCCTCCAAGCCCGTCGGAAACTTCACCTCTGGCTTGTCGCGGTAATTCTCATGCGTGATGCCGTAAAGCGTCGGCTGCATGGAGCCGGTGGGAATCTTGAACGGCTGGAGGAAGAACGTGCGAATCGCCATTGCCACCGCGATGGCCACCAGCACCACCTCCACGTTCTCACGCCAGTTCGCGTGCGGATACGGCTTGAGCCACTTGTTGGCGACCGTCTCCACGTTCGACATCTCGGCCTGCAACGCCTGCTTGTCCGCCTTCGACACGACTGCGGCGCGCAGCCTGGCGCAGGCTTCCTCGATGGCTTTGACACCCTCGGGCGCGAGCAAGTCCCGTTGTGCCGCCACCAAGTTCAGCACGTGCTTCCGCAGATCACACGCCTGCCTCACCGTGCTGGAAAGGAACCACTGGAGCATGACACTCACTGGCGGCACCCCTTCCATGCCCTGTTCCAGGAAGTTCTCTTTGCGCCAATCAGGCTCCTGTGCGGCTTCATCAGGTTGATCTTCACGTCACGACTTCAGCACTTCGATGAAGGCCTCCTGCGGAATGTTCACCGAGCCGAACATCTTCATGCGCTTTTTGCCTTCCTTCTGCTTCTCCAGCAGCTTGCGCTTGCGGCTGATGTCGCCGCCGTAGCACTTCGCCGTCACGTCCTTGTGCATCGCGCCGACGGTTTCGCGGGCGATGATTTTGCCGCCGATGGCCGCTTGGATCGCAATGCCGAATTGCTGGCGCGGAATCACTTCCTTCAACTTCGCCGCCAGCACGCGGCCGCGCGCCTCCGCCTTGTCGCGATGCACGAGGCAGGAGAACGCGTCCATCACCTCGGCGTTCACGAGCATGTCCAGCTTCACCATGTCGCTGATCTCGTAGCCGATCGGCTCGTAGTCCATCGAGCCGTAACCGCGCGTGATGGATTTGATGCGGTCGTGGAAATCAATCAGGATTTCGTTCAACGGCATCTTCGCCGTGAGCATCACGCGGCGCACATCGAGCGTCTCGGTGTGCTGGATCTCGCCGCGCTTCTCTTTGATCAGCCCCATGATGTCGCCGATGTTTTCATTCGGACAAATCGCGAACGCCTTCACCATCGGCTCCAAGATGTGCTCGATGTAGGTCACGTCGGGGAGGAACGCGGGGTTGTCCACCTGCTTCTCCGTCCCGTCCGTCATCTTGATTTGATACACCACGCTCGGATACGTCGCGATGATGTCCATGTCGAACTCGCGCCGCAGCCGTTCCTGCACGATCTCCATGTGCAGCAGCCCGAGGAAACCGCAGCGCAGCCCGAAGCCCAGCGCCGCCGAGCTTTCCGTCTGATACGTCAGCGCCGAGTCATTGAGCTGAAGCTTCGCGATCGCGACCTTCAACCCTTCGTAATCCGCCGTGTTGATCGGATAAATCCCACTGAACACCATCGGATGAATCTCCTGAAAGCCCGGCAACTCCGGCGCGGGCATGCGCGGGTCCGTGATGGTGTCGCCAACCTTCACCTCGCGTGGCGACTTGATGTTCGCGGTGAAGTAACCCGTCTCGCCCACCGTGAGTTTCTCGCGCTTGTAAGGCTTCGGATTGAACGACCCGACTTCCTTCACCTCGACCGTCTTGCCGGAGTGCAGCAGCTTCACCTGCGTGCCTGCGTGCAACTCGCCGTTCGTCACGCGCACGAGGATGACGACGCCCTTGTAGGTGTCGAAAAACGAATCGAAGATCAGCCCTTGCAGCGACGGCACGCCCGTTGGCCTCGGCCCGGGCATACGGTGCACGATGGCTTCGAGAATGTCCTCGATGCCGATGCCCTCCTTCGCGCTGGCCAGAATCGCCGTCTCGCCCGGGATCGCCAGAATTTCTTCGAGCTGTTGCTTGGCCATCGGAATGTCCGCGTGGGGCAAGTCAATCTTGTTGACGACCGGGATGATCGTCAGGTTCTGCTTCATCGCCAGGTGGACGTTCGCCACCGTCTGCGCCTCCACGCCCTGCGCCGCGTCCACGATCAGCAGCGCGCCTTCACACGCCGAGAGTGACCGCGAGACTTCGTAGGCGAAGTCCACGTGGCCGGGAGTATCAATCAGGTTCAGCTCATACTCCTCACCGTTCTTCGCGGTGTAATACATCGTGACCGGATGCGCCTTGATGGTGATGCCGCGCTCGCGTTCGAGGTCCATCGAGTCGAGCAACTGCGCCTCCATGTCGCGCGTGGCGACGGTGCCGGTGCGATGCAGCAACCGGTCGGAAAGTGTCGTCTTCCCGTGGTCAATGTGGGCAATGATGCTGAAATTGCGTATGTGCGCGGCGTCCATCCGAATCAATCTTGCTCTTGATCGTAATCTTTCTCACCACCCGACGCCTCTCCCCTGCCCTGCTCTGTTGGGTGGAGACGAACGAATCGGCCCGCTGCGAACGCAGCGACCGCGAGAAGATAGCGGCGGAAGATTCGATGGGAAGTGAAAACTCCGCGCGCACACGCAGGCTGAAGCTTGCGACTACGGCAGGAGAATGCCCGCAACCGCCGCGTTGAGCAGCGTGGCCGTGAAGCCGACGAAGAGCGCCTTCAGCCCAAGGCGCGCGAGGTCGTGCCGGCGGTCGGGGGCCATCGCGCCGATGCCGCCGAGCTGGATGCCGACGGAGGCGAAGTTCGCAAAGCCCGTGAGCGCGAAGGCGGTGAGTTGATAGGAGCGGTCGGTCATGAAGTGTTCCTTGAGCTTCCAGCCTTTCATCGTGAGGTAGGCGACGTGCTCGTTCATCGCCAGCTTGGTGCCCAGCAAGGTGCCAACCTTCGAGATGTCCGCTTCCTCGATGCCCATGAGAAACGCCGCGGGCGAGAAAATCCAGCCGAAGAGCTTTTGCAGCGAGAGGTTGTCCGCCCAGCTTCCCAGCGCGATTCCGAGGTAAGCGCAACCCGGCTTGATCAGCCCCAGCAGGGCGTCGAACATCGCCACAAAGGCGATGAACACGATGAGCATCGCGGCGACGTTGAGCGCGAGCTTGAGGCCGTCGCTGGTCCCGGACGCTGCGGCGTCAATGCCGTTCACATAGGGGGAATTTCCCGCGTGACTGTGCACCGTGCCGGCGGTCTCGGGCTGGCTCAGTTCGGGCATGAACAGTTTCGAGAGGTAGAGGCTGCACGGACAGGCCATGATGCAGGTCGTCAGCACCGCGACGGGGTCCGCGCCGTAGCCGATGTAGATGACCATCATGCCGCCGGAGATGTGGGCCATGCCGCTGGCCATGAGCACGAACAGCTCGGAATTGGTCATGCGCGGCACGTAGGGCTTCACGATGAGCGGCGCCTCGGTCTGCCCCATGAAGACGTTCGCCGAGACGGAGAGCGTCTCCGCGCCGCTGGTGCCCATGAGGTGGACCATGACGCGCGCCATGAGCCGGACAATCCTTTGCAGGATGCCGTAGTGATAAAGCACGGTGAAGAACGCGGAGACGAACAAAATCGGTGGCAGCGCCTTGAAGGCGAAGATGAAGAGGAACTCCTTGCCCTGATTCAACGCAAGGTCGCCGGGCACCGCGAGATTGCCGAAGACGAACTTCGCGCCCGCGTCGGAAAAATCAATGAAGCTGACCACGACGATTTTGGCGGCGTTGAACGCCTTGTTCACGGCCTCCACCTTGAGCACGAGCAGGGCGAGGATGACTTGCAGCGCCACGCCCCAGCCGACGGTGCGCCAGTTCACCGCGCGGAGGTTCGTCGAAAACATGGCCACGAGGCCGAAGAAGCAGAAGACGCCCGCGAAGGCCTGCCCGCGCGGCCCGATGGCCTCACGCAACGCATACGCGCCGAGGCCGAGGAGCAGAATCGCCGCGCCGATGCCCAGCCGCCACGTCACCGGCGTGGGCGGATGCACGGCGTGCGGAGGATGCTGGATGGTTTCTGCGGGGGTGGTCGGCGGCTGCTCCGGGGAGTCGGTGGCTTGCATGGCGGTTGGTTTTGCGAGTTGATGCCACAAGCAACGGGGAGCGGACAGCGAAAACTTCTCCGCCTGTCATGGGAGCGCATCTCCGTTTCTAGCCGCCTCTCATTAGCACCGGGCTTCAGCCCGGTGTCACGCGGGCGTTCCGCCGAAGCCGTTTCAACGGCTTCAATTCGAGAGATGAACCCACCGACCTCGCACAAACCGTTGAAACGGTTTGTGCAGCTCCCGCTCGGCGCACACCCGGCTGAAGCCGGGTGCTAATGAGAGAAGAGCAAACTTTGCCGAAAACTGAGATGTGCCCGGTTGGGAAAATGGTCGTCCATCGGCAACGAAACCTTGAGCCGCGCCAGCACGACGGGCATGGTTTCGCCGCACTCAATTCCGCACACGCGAATGGCCAACGAACCCTCCGGCGCGCCCGCCGTCTCCGCGCTCGACCGCGCCCGTCGCAAAGCCTACTGGCGGCTGCTGCCGCTGCTCTTCATCTGCTACGTCATCGCCTACGTGGACCGCGCGAACG
>CAYZJP010000106.1:0-17622 GCA_964478755.1 uncultured Klebsiella sp. | reverse complement strand
CGCGCCTTCGAGTTCCAAAGTAGCTCAATGGTAGAGCATCCGGCTGTTAACCGGACGGTTGTAGGTTCGAGTCCTACCTTTGGAGCCAGCTTGAAAACGCTTTGTTTTCGAGGGTTTCGACGGAAAAGCAAGGTGGTTTAGCCCGACTGTCAGCGGGAGTGCCAGCAAAACGAGGTTTTTGCTACTACTCCCCGACAATTCACCCCTACTCGCCTAGAACTCGCTGACGAGAAACAAATTCACGTATGCTTAAAGATAGGAAAACCAGTGAAAACAGCATACAGAATGTTTAAAAGCAGGGGTGTTTTACGACCACCAGAACCAATCGGGCAAGCAGCCAAACGGGTCAGAACTCGGCTGAGTATCCTCGGGACTGTTTAACGCCCCGCTATACCACTTCGGGATCGCTCTGTCGGATAACGACGCATTCGTTGCGATTCGTGAAAGGAAACTGATCCTCTCCCGATCATTTTCTTGCCAGCCCGCAGCTAGGGCCAAACAGTCGGTGCCTTCTGCCGGCTTGAGCGTGGCAGAGCGCTTGCTTACTGTGCGCCTGCACGCGCTGCGTTCCGCCGCTCGGAACGAACCGCCGTCCAAGCATGAAGCTGCAATCCGTCATACTGGCCGAATCCTCGCGGGGCGTCCGCGCCTTCAGCCTCATTGAGTCAATGGTTGCGGCGTGCATCGTGGGTGTGCTGTTCACCTCCCTTTACGCCGGGATCACCGCTGGCTTCGGCGCGCTGAATTCGGCGCGGGAGAACCTGCGGGCGACCCAGGTGATGATTGACAAGATGGAGACGCTGCGCCTTTACAGTTGGACCCAGGTGTCCACCTTCGGATCCTCCACCTCTTACATTCCCTCGACGTTCACGGAGTCGTTCTATCCCACCACCACCAATTACAGCGTGAGCATCGTGTCCACCGGGGCGACAGGCAGCGGCTTCGTTTATTATGGCACCGTGAACGTCACCAACGCCGGTTTCACGGAGAACTATTCCAACAGTGTCAAGCTGGTGACAATCACCTTGAACTGGACCAATGGCGTTCGCCGTTCGCAGAGCATGTCCACTTACGTGGGGCAGTATGGAATTCAAAACTACATCTACTAAGCGCACGCGCCTGGCGATGACCCTCCTGGAGGTGATGATCGCCACGTCCATCGGGACACTGATCCTCGCGGGGGCCGGTTCGCTCATGGTTTACAACGCCCGCAGCCTCGCGGCCCTTTCCAACTACGCCGACCTTGACCGCTACAGCCGCACGGCGGTGGACAAGCTCTCGCAGGACATCCGGCAGTCCACAGTCCTGATCTCCTTCACCACGACGGAGCTTCAGTTCAACTCCTCCGCTGGCCGCAGCAACATCACCTACACCTATTATCCCGACTCCCGGGAACTCGTGCGGCGGCAGGGGCAGAACCGCGAGGTTCTGCTGAAGGAGTGCGACTCGCTGACCTTCACGGTCTATGGCCGGAACAACATTTCAAACGCCTGGGACCAGTTTGTCGTGACCACCGCCGCCGACGCCAAGCTCATCAAACTCAACTGGACCTGCAGCCGCACCGTTCTTGGCCAGGCGGTCAACACCGAGAGCGTCCAGACCGCGAAAATCGTCATGCGCAAGCAGGACTGAACGCTTATGAAACTCCTCCTCGCCCCCCGCTCTTCCCGCCGCTCCGGCAGCGTGCTGGTCGTCACCCTGATGATCTCCATGGTCATTGGCATCACGCTCGCCGCGTTTCTCGACCTCAGCGGCGCGTCGCATCGCTCGGTCGTCCGCTCGGGCGTGTGGAATTCCTGCATCCCCCTGGCCGAGGCCGGCATCGAGGAGGCGCTCACCCATGTCTATCTCAACAGCACCAACCTCGCGACGCAGGGCTGGACCTTGAGCAGCTCCGGCATCACGATGAGCAACGGCATCTCGCTCACCAACGCGGTTTACACCAAGACCCGCAGCTTCAGCGGCGGCAATTACATCGCGACCATCCAGAGCGGTTCCACGCCCACGATCACCGTGCAGGGCAACCTGCCCAAGCCGCTCTCCACCACCGAGATGATCTCCCGCACCATCCAAGTGAAGACCGTCGGCGGCGCGTTGTATGCCCGTGGCTTGGTTGCCAAGGGCAGCATCGGCTGGAACGGCAGCATCCTCTCCGACAGCTTCGACTCGAAGAATCCGGCCTACAGCACGGGCGGCCTCTATGACTCCGCCAAGCGCCATGACAGCGGCTCGATCGGCTCCGTGCAAGGCAACATTGACGTGGGGGCCAACGGCACCGTCTATGGCACGGCGGGCACCGGCCCCACGGGCGTCATCACCACCGGCCCGCACGGCGCGGTGGGCGACGCCTCCTACATTGCCGGCGGCGGGACGGGCATTCAGACGGGCCATTCACAGAACGATCTGAACGTCTCCTTCCCCGATGCCACCGTGCCCTTCACCTCCGGCTACACCATCCCCGGCGGCGGCAACGTCACCAACATCACCATCATCACCAACACCAGTGCCGCCACGTCCCTCAGTTATCCCAACAACGCGGTCGGCACCGTCGCCTCGAACCGGCCCAGCAGCACCACTTACCCCACCGGCACCACCTACGACGTCAGCACCAACGTCACCGCCTCCACCACCAAGACCAAGGGCGTGACCTCCACCAGCTACACCACGAACTACACCTACACGCTCTTCAGCTACAACACCAACAGCTACACCACCAACTCCTCCGTCGCCTACTACGACCACATCCTCGACAACGGCGACTACTACCTCGCCGGCATTTCGGGTGAGAACGTCCTGGTCCGCGGCAACGCCCGCCTCTACGTGAACGGGAGCCTCTCGGAGTCCGGGGGCAAGGCCGTCACCGTCGGCAACTCGGGCACGCTCCAGATGTGGGTCTCCGGCGACATTAAACTCTCCGGCCAGGCGGCCGTGAACGCCACTGGTGATTCGTTGCGCATGATGGTCTATGGGCTGCCCAGTTGCACCAGTGTGACCTTGAGCGGCAACGCGACCTGGACCGGCACGCTCTACGCGCCGGAGGCCACACTCACCTTCAACGGTGGCGGCTCCGACGGCGTGGATTTCATCGGCGCTGCCATCATCGGCGCGGCCACGCTCAACGGCCATTTCTCCTTCCACTACGACGAGAACCTTGGCAAGAACGGCCCCACCTCCGCCTTCGTCATTGACTCGTGGGCGGAGCTTTGACCGCCGTCCCAGGGACAATCCCGCTGTTCTGAATTGACCGGTCGGGGATGCCGTTGACTGGATGCCCTGCCCCTTTCGCTTTGGCCCGTAGTGCCATTAAATCAGCCAATAGGCACTACCACTACCGGCAGTCCCGCCTAGGATGGAATCAGTTTCAAATCTGTCACCGATGGTTGCGCCGCCCATTCTATGAAACCGTTTTTTTCGTCTTGGCAAATCCCGGCATGAAGACTCCCGTCCTCATCACCCTCGTCATCGTGGGAGGAATGTTGATGGCCGTGCCGTTCACCTGCAGCTTCATCCTGCGCCTGCAAGGCCGGCCGGATTCCTTCCCGCTGGAAGAAATCAGTCCCTGCATCTATGGCGGTTTTTCCCTCGTGATCGGGGCGATTCTCCTGGCGTTCTTCGCGCGCTGGCTGGACGGGGCGGCCAAAGCCGGAAGGCCGGGCAGGACACCGCCCGCCCGCCGCAGCAAACTGCAGGCAGCAGCGATCACGGACAGGCCAGCTCATGAGTGATGACGCATTCGCCATAGTGGTCATTGCCGGGGTGATCGCGGTCTTGGCGCTCGTCGAGCGGCGGCGGAGAATTCACAAGGCAAAGCACCGCCGGACGCTGTCTGACATGTATCAGCCGCTCCCGAATCCGAGACCTTCCCCGCCGGACAAGGAATGATGCCAAGCCGGATGAATCTCAGCGGAGTCGGGCGCTGCGGTTCATCGCTCGTTTTCTCCTCACGAACGACGGTCTGGAGCTTTCGCGCGACGCTTTGGCCTGCCGCGCCGCAAAGCGCCCATTTCCGCAGCCTCAACTCGTGCGGTCGGCTGCAACCATTCACGGTCAGAAAAGACCGGTCCAGTTCCGTCACGGGCCTGCGCCAAGGACTCGGGCGGCAGGCGTCTTGGAACTGGGAATGGGAACCCAAGGGTTGGGGGTGGAGAACCCCACTGAAGCAACGCGCTGCCGCCCGAAAAGAACAAACCACCGCCCGGACCCGTGATCCGACACGCGGCTTCGACGACGAATTCCCTGCTGGCACTCATCGGACAGCAAACAAAGCGGCCGGCCGGCCGATTCACTCCCCGACCCGGTCTAGGGCCAAAATAATTTGCCTTTGGCACTACCGCCGGGCACGGAGCAAGCTAGTATTCGCATGGTTGCCGGCCTGTCGCCGGCGACAATGGCAGTCATCATTCATAAACCATCGCGGCTGATCGCCGCAACCAAAGAAAGTTAGTTCCCATGAAAACTCAGACATCCCGCAAAGGCGGCTTCACGCTCGTGGAAATCATGATCGTGGTGGCCATCATCGGTCTGCTCGCGGCCATCGCCATCCCGAACTTCGTCAAAGCAAGAGCCACGGCGCAGAAGAACGCGTGCATCGCCAATCTCAAGCAGATTGACGGCGCGGTGCAGCAGTGGGCCTTGGAAAACAAGAAGGCCGCGACCGACACGTATGCCCTCACGGACACGACCGTGCTGGCCTACCTCAAAGGCTCGACCCTCCCGGCGTGCCCTGGTGGTGGCGCCTACACCGAGGGCGCCAACGTCTCTGGCTCGCCGACGTGCAGCCTCTCGGCGAGCGGTCACACGCTCTGAGCGTGGTTTCTGTCTGCTGAACGGTGGGCAAAGAAGAAGGCAAAACGGCCCCGGTGATTCACCGGGGCCGTTTCGTTTCCGGCTTCCGCAAGTTCACCCGGCAGGACCACGACGGTTTTGTGCCAGGGCGGCTTGCAATCGCACGACATGGGCCTTGGCCTCGGGCCGTGTGCCAAGCGGGTTGATCTCCAGCCATTGCCGGATGGCCGCTTGCGTCCCGTCCCGAAGCAGTGTGGCGCGGAGCGTGGCGTCCATGTCAGCTTTCGGATCCGGCTGGAGCAGGACACCGAAGTCGTGGGGCAGGCGAAAGTCGCAATGGATGCAATACGAGCGGCCCGTGGAGGTCAGTTGGCCGCACTGAGGACAGGTTAGAATTGCCATGACAAGGATGCGTTCGTAAACCGGTCTTAAGCGCAGGAGGAGACTATTCCGGCTCCCGTGGAAGCACAACCGCCCCGGCATGACTGCCGGGGCGGGATGTGATCCGGATTTTCAACGCGTCAGGTGAGTCGTGGCCCAGAGCGTCACGACGGTGCCGTTGTCGAAGGCCTCGTTGAGGTTGGTCGCCAGCGCGTTGAGGTTCGCGATGGTGTAGTCCGCCGGCAGCGCGCCGCCGCCCAGCGCGCTCTCCGCGACGGCGAGGATTTGCGCGACCATCAGGCCGTCGAGCGAGGTGCCGGTGGCGGTGAGCTTGAGGCTGCCCAGCGCGCCGCCCGCGCCCTGCGTCACGCCCGCCGCGCTGAAGCCCACGTTCAAGCGCAGGGCCACGACTTGTCCGCCGAAGACGCCCGCGCTGCTGCTGGTGGGATTCACGAGATCAGCGGTGAGCTTGTTCGGCGTGTGGCCCTGCGGGAGGAACGCGGTGATGGCCGCCGCGCTGGTGAACTTGATGGAGTAACCCGCGCCCGCGACGCCGATCTCGACGCCCGTGGGATAGACAACGCCGAAGTTGTTCGCGAGCACCGTGCCGGGGTTGTTGCCGTGCGGCACCGCACCCCAGCCGCCCTGGGTGAAGGTGGTGAAGTCGCCGAGGTTGATGCCTTTGACCACCGCGCCCACATCCACACAGCTCTCGGCCTTGAGATGCACGCCCACGCAGCAGGGGAAGGTGTAATACTTCGGCACCTGTGAGGTGGTGCCATCGGGGTTCGTGACCGTCGTGTAGCCGATGAGGACGCTCATGAAATCATCCGCGCCGTCGAGGAAGGCAGTGTTGCAGGCCTGGCCGCCGCTCGCGCCGCCGTCCACGTCCGCGCTCACGGTGTAGGTGCCGCTGGCGCTGACCGCCACACCCGCGCCGATGGTGGAGGCGATGTTCGCCGCCGTGGCCGTGCCGGAGAGGTCGAGCGCGGGATCGGTGAGCGTGACGGTCTTGTTGCATTCCTCCAGCGCGGGGATCGCCTTGGTGATGCGGCTGGGCACGCTGCGGACGTTGGCCTCGTCGCGGTCCAGGACGCCGTTGCCGTTGATGTCAATGTTCTTAGCCACCGCGCCGCTGCCGCCGCGCGCGCCGGCATTGCCGAAGCTCACGATGACTTCGAGCCGCGTCAGTTCACCCTGCGGAATGCCGAGCAGCGAATTATTGAAGTTCGCCAGATACACGAGGTCCACATGAGCGCCCGGGGCGATGATCTGCTGCGGGGAGAGCGAGAACAGCGTGTTGTTGTTGGCGTCGGAGAACTCCAAGGAGCCGGAAGCGGCGTTCTCGGTGAAGCTGCTCAGACCTTCGGAGCTGGCACCCGGGACAACCTTCGCGGTCGTGGCCGCGTCACCCTGCGTGGCATCGGCGATGTCGGAGGAGACGGTCTTCCAGTTCTTGCCGGACTTGCGCTGGAGGTTGGCGACAATGTTGCCGATGGTGGCGTTGGCGGTGCCGGTGTTCCAGACGCGCAGGTAGCCGCCGAAGGTGAGCGAGTTCGGGGAGGTCGCGCCCTTGGTGGCCGTCACCGTCCAAGTGACACTGCCCGTGCCACTGGGAATGGAGGGCGTGGCGGTGGTTTTGTCGAGCGCCCACTCGGTGTTGTTCTTGTGGCAGATGACGAGATCACCGCCTTCGAGCGTGAGGCTGGCCTGCTGCGCCCACGCTGAGGCGGTGAGCAGACAGGCCGTGCCCAGCGCGAGGCCGGGGCGGAGGAGTTGAGTAAGGAGGTTTGTTTTCATGGCTGCGCTCGTTTTGTTGTTGCGGTCGTTTTGCCGAAGCGTTGCTGCTTTCATGGCGACAGTTTGCGGGAGGCTGGCAAAAGCGGTATCGGGCGGAGCGCCGGAAGCGGGAGTCAGGGAAGGGTCCATAGGACGCTTCAGGAATTCCCTGATGGCTGTCCAGAATGTGGGCAAGAGTTTCGGTTGAAAGTGCAATCCATTCGGACAATTGTCTGGCTCAGTGAAACCTTTGCCGCCTGCCCGGTCGCATCGCGATGTTTCCACCGCCACGAAGTTGCAGATGAAACGGATTCCGACCCAGCTCTTCGCGGGCCTGCTGGCGGCCATCGGGGTGCTGCTGCTCGCGGCGGACGCCGTCGCGCAGGGCAAGGGCAAGGGCAAGACCGACACCGGCACGGACAACAACCAGGGCAAGGGCAAGCCCACCATTGACCAGCGCCCGACAATCGTCCCCCGCGACGTCGCGACCGATTCCGACCAGAAGGGCAAGCCCGCCACGCCGGGCCGGCCGGACAAGGCCCAGCCCCCGGCAGACGTGCAGACGCTGGTGCGCGATTTCCAGTCGGCGCGGGAAAATTTCCTCGAAGACCAGAAGGCGCTGACCCGCCAGTATCAGCAGGCGTCCGAAGAGGAGCGCAAAGCCATCCGCGAGCGCATGAAGGACATGCTCGACCGGCTCAAGGAACAGCAGAAGGCGCTGCAACAGGACATGAGGGACCGCGCGAAGGAGCTGAAGCAGCAGTTGCACCCCGACTTGAACCGCCTGATTGACAACGGCGCCACCGAGGGAGGGCGCGGACGATGAAGCCGATTTCAAAAATCCACCCGTTGAACTTCGCGTGTGAATCGCGCGCCAACATCACCAACAGCACCTGACTTTGCTCAACGCTTGATTCATCCACCGCCCACAGCCGCGACGGAACCGGAGCGCCCCTGGCTCCGGTCGCGTCATTTGCCGGCGCTCGTCATCGGCGCGACGCTCGGCGTGTTCGCGCTGGGCATCCTCGCGGTCACGCTGCATCTGCGCAGCGAGATTCGCGGGGACATCGCGCGACGCGAGGGGGAGATTCTCCACTCGGTCGCCATGATGCTGCAGGCCGAGGAGGAGCGAACGCTGCTGGAGGAACCGAGCACGCAGTTGGACGTGCTGCTCAAGACCTCGCGGTTGAAGGGTGTCGTCGCCGCCCGGCTCTTCGACGCGCAAGGCCGCTTCATCTCCGCCTTCCCTGCCTACGTGAGCGACGGCTCGCTGGCGGCCAGCGATCTCGCGGGGCTTCAGCAGTTGCAGACCCTCGCCCGGCCACGCGAACGCGCGGAGAACGCGGGTTTGCTTCCCTCCAACGCACCTGGAAAAACGCCGCTGGAGCTGTATGAAATCATCGTGCCGCTGCACGCGCAGAACGAGCGGAAGCTGCTGGGCATCGCGCAGTTCATCCTCGATGGCCGCGGGTTGACAGCCGAATTTCGCGGCCTTGACCGCAGCCTCCTGAACCAGGCCGTCAGCGTGTTCTTCATCGGCGGCACGGTCATGGTCGTGGCACTGCACTGGGCGTTTGGCCGGTTGCAGCGCGCTCAGGCGCAGCTTGCGCGCCGCTCCCGCAGCCTGCTCGAAGCCAACCGCGAACTCGCCCTCGCCAGCAAGACTTCCGCTGTCGGCGCGCTCTCGGCGCATCTGCTGCACGAACTCAAGAGCCAGCTCTTCGGCATCCAGGCCTTGCTCGCGGGCCGCCGCACCAGCGACGCCGACAAGGCCGAACCCGCGTGGCGCACCGCCGCCGACTCCACGCAGCGGATGCAGGCGCTTATCGCGCAGTTGCTCGGCGTGATGCGCAACGAACAGGGTGTGGCGAACCACTACGAGGTCTCGCTGAACGAACTCGCCGGGATCGTCACCACGCAGGTCATGCCGCTGGCCCGCGTGTGCGACGTGAACTTCACCGCCGAGGTGAAGTCGCCCGGCACCGTGTCCAGCCGCGCGGCGAACCTCGTCGGCATCATCCTCGGCCATCTCGCGCAGAACGCGATTCAAGCCACGCCGCGCAAAAAATCGGTGCGTCTCACCTTGCTCGGCGAGCCGCACGGCGTCCGCTGCGAGGTGCGCGACGAGGGACGCGGCTTCCCGGAGGAGTTGCGACCGCTGCTCTTCAAGCCGTGCCTCTCCACGAAGGACGGCGGCAGCGGTCTCGGCCTCGCGCTTTGCAAGCAGCTCGCCGGACATCTCGATGCCGCGCTCGAATTGGAACAGAGCACGCCGCACGGCTGCGTGTTCTCGCTGACGCTGCCGGAGAATCTCGCCGGCGATTCGGCGACGGAGTCCGACGCGCGGCGCTCCACGGAGACGGAGTTGTTCGCCAAACCCAGTTGATTCATGCGGTTGCCCCGCCGGAAAAACGCAACGCGCCCAACAAACGCCCGCAAACTAGGGACGATTGGTTGGAGCGTGCTGGCGTTGCTGCTGATGCTCGCGGGCGCTCACGCAAGCGACCGGCCGTTCCGCTGGCGCTGGTCCAATCCTGGCCCGCACGGCGGCAACGTCTTTGACATGACCTACGGCCTTGGCCTCACCGTGCAGGTCTGCGAGCGCGGGCAGATTTACACGAGCGAAGATTTGCTGCTCTGGAATCCCCGCACCAGCGGCACGACGAACGCGCTGCGCGCCACGACTTTTTTGGGCAGCCGCCTGCTCGTCACCGGCGAGAGCGGGACAGTGCTGTGGGCGGATTCACTGGAGGATTTTGAACTGGTGAACCTCGGCACGACGGACTGGCTCGAAGGCGTCGCCGCGTCCGGCACGCTTGCGGTCGCGGTCGGTGACAACGGCGCGGCCTACACCAGCAGCACCGGCACGAACTGGACGCGAGAGACGACGGGCTTCACGAACTGGCTGCGCGGCGTGGCGGCGGGCAACAACCTGTTCGTCGCCGTCGGCGAGCGCGGTCTCATCGCCACGCGCGCGGCGAACGGCAACTGGTCGGTTGAGACCAGCGGCACGGTGCAGCACTTGAACCGCGTCGCGTTCATCGGTTCACAGTTTTGGGCCGTGGGCGACGCGGGCACGGTGCTGGTGGCGAACGGCAGCGGGAAAGGCTGGACGCCGGTCGCGGGCTTTGCCACGACCAACGCGCTCAATGCCATCGCGGGCACCAATGGTTATCTGGTCATCGTCGGGGACAAGGAAGTGCGCCTGCAATCGGCGGGCGGCGTGTGGACGGACGAGATTCGCGACAACACAAATTCGCCCGCGCCGAGCTGGACGTTTTACAGTGCGGCGTGGCAGGGCAGTCTGCACTTCATCGCGGGGCGCTCGGGCATGATGCTTGAAGGCATCCAGACCAACGCCGCCGGCCCGACGCTCTGGACGCAGCGGCAGGCGCCGATCCGCAACTGGCTGTGGGACGTGTTGCGCCTCCCGGATTTTTACGTGGCCGCCGGCGATCGTGGCACCGTGATGACCAGCGCCGACGGCGTGAACTGGGAACTCGAACTCGTTCCCGACGCGGCGACGAATTCGGTGCTGCTCGGCATCGGTGGCACGACGAACGGACTGGTTGCCGCCGGCAGCGGTGGGCGGATTCTTTTCAGCCCGGCCATCGCGACGAATGTTGTCAGCACGAACGTCATCGCTGGCGCGACGAACTACGCGACCAACACGTCGAGCACGCTGGCGATTGACTGGCAAACCGCGACGACGCCGACCACGAACGATCTGCAAGGCGTGGCAATGCGCAGTGGCCTATGGGTTGTGGGCGGCGCGAGCGGCACGGTGCTGACGAGCGGCGACGGCACGAACTGGGCTGCACAGTCGAGCGGTTCCACGGCGTTTCTCTCCGGTGCGGCGGGGTTCAACAACCTTTTCGTCCTCACCGGCGACCGGGGAACGATTCTCACCAGCGGCGACGGCACGAACTGGTTTCCACAAACGAGCGGAACGACTAACTGGGTCTATCGCGTTCGCAATGTGAACGGTCGGCTTGTGGCCGTGGGCGAGGGCGGTAACATCCTCACCAGCACGAATGGAACGAACTGGACGAGCCTCGCCAGCGGCACGACGCGCCTGCTCAACGCCGTGGATTATCTCTGCGACTCCTACTACGCCGTCGGCGTGCAGGGCACGGTCTTGCAGAGCGGCAACCTCACAACGTGGACGAACGTCGGCACGATCACGCAGAAGTCGCTGTATGGCGTGGCCGGCACGAGCAACCAGATTGCCGCCGTGGGCATCGAGGGCGTGGCGCTGCGCAGCTTGTTGACGGCGTCGCTGGAGCCGATTTCTTTCACGCGCATCGCGCGCAGCTCCGGGCAGAACCTGCTGCTGCTCTCGGGCCGCGTGGACCAACGCGTGACATTGCAGCGCAGCCCGGAGCCGACGAACTGGGTGGATGGCGTGACGCTGGAGCTGATTGACCGTTCCGGCACATTGCTGCTGCTGGAGGCGGTGGACACGAACAACACGCCGCGTGAATTTTTTCGCGGGCGAATGGCGCCGTGAGGCAATACGGCCATTTGGCCCGATTGCTCAAGAAGTTGTTTCGTGTTACCCACTGCGCCGACGCCACATGGGCACGAGCACCAAACGCATCCGACTCCTCTTGGTGGACGACCATGAAGTCGTCCGTGCTGGCCTGAGTGCGCTGCTGGCGCAACATTCCGAACTGGAAGTTGTCGGTGAGGCCGGCACGGTGGCGGGCGCTTTGGAAGTGGCGGAGAAAGTGAAAGCGGACGTGGTGCTGCTGGACGTGCGGCTGCCCGACGGCAGCGGCTTCGAGGCGTGCCGTAATCTGCACAAGCTCACGCCGCCCGTGAAGGTCATCATTCTCACCGCCTTCGCCGACGAGGAAATTGTCATGCAGGCCATCGGCTCCGGGGCGGAGGGTTACCTGCTCAAGGAGATTGACGAGCCGGGACTCGTGCGCGCCATCAAAGAAGTCGCCGACGGCCGCTCGATCCTCGACCCGGCGGTGACGCGGCGGGTGATGAACCGCGCGAAGGATGGCGGCGGGTCGCAACCGGCGAACAAGCTCGACCGGCTTTCCGCGCAGGAGCGCCGTGTGCTGGAGCTGGTGGCGCAGGGCAAGACGAACAAGGAAATCGGCCTCGCGCTGGGCTTGAGCGACAAAACGGTGAAAAACTATCTCAGCAACCTGATGGAGAAGTTGCAGGTGAACCGCCGGTCCTCGGCGGCGGCATTCTTCGTCCAGCATTCCGGCTCGTGATTTGCCGCCGGGCCGGTGATGCTCGCGCGCATGGGCAAGACACGGTCTGGCAAACCTGAGAGCTGGTTGACGGTGCCTGCCTTGGTGCCGTTGCTTGTTCAAGCCAGCCTCGCGCAGCCGGCTCCAGCTTCACCGGACTTTTCCATCCCCGGACTTCCAGCTTTGCCCGATCTGCCCACGCTCTCGCCGTGGGGCACGGTGTTCACACTCCAGAGCAGCGCGGGCTACAAGGACAACGTCTCGTTAAGCGCCGTGCGGCCCAACGGCAGCCCGTTCGTGCGAAACCAGGCCGAAGCACTCGCGTGGCGGTTGCCGTTGGACGGGCTGGAGTTCAACGCTTTCCTGTCGGGCGAGGACACGCGCTTTCTCGCCAGCAACGTGGTGGACAAGGAACAGAACGCGCTCGCTCATGTGCAGTTGAAGAAAACGTGGGACGAGCATTGGACCACCAGCCTGGCCGGCGAATACATCTACCAGAACCAAGTCGTGGACCTGTCCACCAGCCTTGCGACGCCGACGGTGCTCGCGGTGGAGAGCCACACTTACTCGATGCATTTCGCGGTGCGGCGGAAGTTCGCTGAACGCTGGTGGTGGGAATTGGAGCCGACGCTCACACGGCAGGATTTCAACAGTCCGCTGGATGACTATTGGGAAGGCGGGCCGAAATTTTCCGTGGGCCGGGAATACGGTCACAGATCGGAGGCGGCGTTGAGTTACGAGTTGAACCAACGCCCTTACGACCACCACGAGCAGTTCAACCGCGCCGCCGCCGCGATTCCCGGCTCGGAGCTTGTCTTCACCCAGCATCGCGCGCAGCTCATCTGGAAGCATCACTGGGACGAGCAGCGCCACTGGCGCACGACCGCGAAACTGAGTTACGAGACGAGCAACGACAACGGTCCCGGCTACTACGACTTCCGCAAGTGGCAGGTGAGCGGGCAGGTGCGCCGGGCCGACGCGCCATGGGAGGTGCGCCTCACGGGCCGTTTCGCAGACTACAACTATCCCCATCAGCCCGTCGCCCTCGGCGACCCGCGCGCGATCGAACGCACTGAATTGAACCTCAGCCTTCACCTCGAACGCGCGCTCACCAAGCGGTTGAAATGGTTCCTCGACTACGACTGGGAACGTTCGCTGGCCAACCAGCCCATGACCGGCTACGCGGTCAACCTCGTCCACTCGGGGTTGAACATAGAGTTTTAGGTCATCTTTGTCGTCGGGATAGTCATCGCTGGCTCCAAGGGAAACGCTGATTTAACCACAGAGGCACAGAGGACACCGAGGGAAAGCCCAATAAAACAACCTCTGCGTTCTCTGTGTCTCTGTGGTTTGAGTCATTGTTCAGTGTCTTCCAAGATAATCACGCTCGCCCCGGCGATGGTCAGGTGCGCCCCAAGGATGGTTAAATTTGCCTCAGCGATGGTCAGCTTTGACCCGGGAATAGTCAGGCTTGGGGCCAGAATAGTCATTCCCAAGGAGGCGACAGGCGATCCGGCGGCAGCAATGCCCCACACGCTTCACCGTGCATGAGCTGTTCCTTCAATGGAGAAACGGCAGGCTCACGAGGTTCACGTAGAGCGCCGCCAGCAGGTCATCCACCGTCACGCCCCAGCCGCCGGGGAGCGACTGGCTTTGCCGGACGGGCCACGGTTTCCAAATGTCGAAGAGACGAAACGCGGCGAAGATGCCGACGACTCCGAGCCAGTTTTCCGCACTGAAGAAATAGGCGGTGTCAGGCATGTGCCCGGTGACTTCCACCCGTCGCAAGACCCACGCGCTGAAGCACAGCGGAACGGCAATGATCTCATCTAGCACGACGGACGGCGGGTCGGTCTGCCGCAACGCCAGCTCCGCTTCGCCGCACGCCCACACGCAAACGGGGATGCTGAGAAGTATGCCGACCAAGAAGGCGAGCAGTGAGCCGGTCGTGACGAGCGCGGCGAACCACACCAAGCCAAGCAACGTCCCCCAAGTGCCCGGCGCGGGCTTCAACCGCCCGATGCCGAAGCCTTGTGCGAACCACACGACGAATGAGTTATCTGCGGTTGGCTCTGGTGGCGGATCACACTCGACGGTTTGGTTAGTGTGGGTGAGGGCATCGGCTACTGGACGGATTCCCAAATCGTTAAACGTCTGGTTCGCGTCCTTGCTGGCTTTCTGAAATTCCTTTATCCCCAGTCCTAGGCCCTTCATGAATCGTGGGGTTTGATTCGCTCCAATTAAAACCAGAGCAATTATCGCGATCAAAATCAGTTCTCCACCTGAGAGGCCTAGCCAGCCGAACACTGGGATTGTTTCAGAGATGCTCATCGGCTTTGACGGAGTTGCGGGTTGGACGGAGTGGTTCCGCCTTCCGCTCAACGCGTCTCACATGTCCTCAAGGTAAATCTGCCGGTTCCGCCACAGGTAAAGCGCGCCCGAGGAGAACGTGAGGATCACCGTCACCCACAGCGCGACCTCGGGAAACCACGGCATGAGCAGACCGAAGATGTCCCGCAGCCACGGCCACCACTCGACGTGCGCATCCAGCACCAGCAGCGCGATGATCGCGACGATCTGCGAGATAGTCTTGTGCTTGCCGTAGCGCTCGGCAGACATGGTCACGCCCTTGGACGCGGCGAGCAGTCGCAGCCCCGTGATGGCCAGCTCGCGTGCGACGATGAGGACAACCATCCACGCCTCGACGCTGACCGCCGGCAGCGCGCCGGTGTCGGGGTTGAACTTGCTGCGCTCGACCAGCGCGATGAAGGCGGAGCAGGTGAGGATTTTGTCCGCCAGCGGGTCCATGAGGATGCCGAAACTTGTGATGAGGTTCCGCTCGCGGGCGATCTTCCCGTCGAAGTAGTCCGTCAGGCCGGCGATGCTAAACAACACCAGTGCGACGGTGTCGTTCACCGGCGAGCGCGAGAACATCGCCACGAGAAACAGGCCCGTGAGGACAAAGCGCGAGACGGTGAGTTTGTTCGGCAGGTTCACGACGACGCGCGCAGTGTCACCGAACTGGCTCCGCAATCAAGTCGTAGTCCGTGTGGCCGGTGATTTTCACGCGGGCAAACTCGCCGATGGCCAGTTTGCCGCGCACATAGACGCGGCCGTCAATGTCGGGTGCGTCCGCCTCGCCACGGGCGACGAGGTGGCTGCCTTTGAGCTGCGCGAGGTCGGCATCCGCGCCGCGAATCAAGCCGTGTTCCCACGAGCCAACTTTCGCGGCTTGTAGTTCCTTCGCCGAGGCTGCGCCCTCGACGAGCACCTTGAGGGTGCGGCCCACGAAGCTTTCCGAAACGGCGCGGGCGACTTCGTGTTGAGCAGCCATCGCCTGTTCGCGGCGGCGTTGCTTTTGTTTGTCGGTGAGCTGGCTGGTCATTTTACCGGCGATGGTGCCGTCTTCCTGCGAGTAGGCGAAGATGCCGAGGCGCTCGAACTTCGTCTCGCGGATGAAGTCGAGCAACGTGTCGAACGCCGCCGCCGTTTCGCCGGGGAAGCCGACGATGAACGTGGTGCGCAGCGCGATGCCCGGCACGCCAGCGCGGATGCGGGCGATGAGGTCGCGGATGTATTGGCCGCTGGTTTCGCGGCGCATCCGGGCGAGCATGTCGTCGTGGATGTGCTGGAGCGGCATGTCCACGTAGCGCGCGACCTTCGGGCATTCGGCGAGGGTGCGGATGAGTTCGTCCGTCCAGTGCGCGGGGTGCGTGTAGAGCAGGCGAATCCAGAAGTCGCCCTTGAGCGCGTTCAGCTCGCGGAGGAGCGAGCACAACGTGGTGGCATCGGCAGGAAGCGAACTGGCGGCGGCACGAAACTTCTCCGGCGAAGAAATGGCGCGCGAATGATTCTTGCGCAGATCAAGGCCGTAGTAGGTCGAGTCTTGTGAAATAAGATTTAGTTCCTTCACGCCGTCCTTGATGAGCGCCTTCGCCTCCGCGATGACATCGGCTTGCGTGCGGCTGCGGTGGCCGCCGCGCATCCGGGGGATGATGCAGAAGCTGCACGGATGGTTGCAGCCCTCGGCGATCTTCACGTAGGCGAAGTGGCGCGGCGTGAGGCGAAAGCGGGGCGTCTCGTAGTCGGGGATGTAGATCGGGCGGGCGGTAACGTTGAGGAGCGGTTGAGAGTTGAGAGTTGAGAGTTGAGAGTTCGGCGACAGGACGGTCTTGGTTTTGCCGAAGGCGTCTTTGCCCCGCAGGGATTCGTCGTGATCGTGGGCGGCGGGTTTGTGCTTATCCAGTTCGGCCAGGTCCCTGGTGACTTTGGACTTTGGACTTTGGACTTTGGACGGTTTCGCCGTCGCCACTTTTTCTTGTCGGCGAGTCATCGCTTCGCGGACGAGGTCGCCGACTTGTGCGACTTGGTCAATGCCCATGAAGGCGTCCACTTCCGGTAGCAGCTTCGGTAGTTCTTCGCGGAAACGCTGCGAAAGGCAGCCGGAGACGATGAGCGCCTGGCCGCGATGGTTCGCCTCGCGCACGGCGGCGGAGTCAAGGATGGCGTCCACGCTTTCCTCCTGCGCCGCGTCAATGAACGAACAGGTGTTGACGATGACGGCGTCGGCGGTGGCGGGGTCGTTGGTGATCTCCGCGCCGGACTTGAGCAGCGAGCCGAGCATGATCTCGGCATCCACGAGGTTCTTCGCGCAGCCGAGGGAAATCATGCCCACGCGCACGGAGTGCGCGGCGGGTTGGGAGTCTTTGCTCGTCACAGGAACGCGGAAGCTAGGCGATGCCACGGAGCCAACGCAATCATGGAAACGGCGGACCGATGCCGGGAGGAGCGGCTATTTTTGCGTTGGTGCGTTCGTCGGCACGGCTCCCGGAGGGAAGGGGAGATATTCGACGACGCCCTTCTCCGGCGGTGGCTTGTAATAGCCGGGGCCGAGGTTGGAGAGCGGGTCGGCGGATTGGTGGCGTCGCCAAGCGGCGTAGGCCCACAGCAAGAGCGACACGAGCAGCGCAACGGCGATGAGCGGGAGCAGCAGGCGGAGATTGAGCTTGGAGAGCTGGAGCGTGAGCCAGTCAAGCACACCCTTCTCACGCGGAATCAGGCTGGGCGGCTCGGCGAACTCCTTCGTCTGCGCGAGTTCCGCGTCGAGATCGGCCAGGACGTTGGGCACGTCGAGCTTGTATTCGCGGGCGAGGGATTTGACGTAGCCACGGATGTAAACCGGCGCGGTGAACGGACGAAAGTTGCTCTCCTCCAGCGCGGTGATGTGGTCGGACTTGATCTTGGTCGCGTCGGCCACCTGGGACACGGTGAAGCGGCGCGATTCGCGCGCTTTCCGAAGTTGTTCGCCCACACTGCTGCTGGCCATGTGCGATTAGGAAAGCAGTTCGCCGCCGGAGAAAGCAACCACGGAAACCGGGGAAAAGCTGAGGGCCGTAAACCTGGCCGAAATCCGGAAGAAGCTCACGCCCGAAGAGAAGTCCTTCCTGCAGTCCTGGGGCGAAGC
>CAYZJP010000105.1:0-17774 GCA_964478755.1 uncultured Klebsiella sp. | reverse complement strand
GCACTCAAAGCCGCCGCCGCCGAGGCTGCCGCTGCGCCGGCGGCCACGCCCGCCGCCCCGAAGGAGCCGGTCAAGCGCGTGACCAACGAGACGGACAAAGGAATGCGCCTGAACTTCCGCGGCGTGCCGCTGGAATTGGTGCTCAACTACTTCTCCGAGTCCGCCGGCTTCATCATCGTCCCGAAGGTTGACATTCGCGGCCGCGTGGACGTGTGGAGCGACGATCCGCTCACGAAGGACGAGGCCGTGGCCGTGCTCAACAACGTGCTCTCGCGCAACGGCTACGCCGCCTACCGCAGCGGGCGCACGCTCGGTGTCGTCAACAAGGACGAGATGAGCCGGCAGCATTTGCCGGTGAACCCGACTGACAGTGCGGCGGACAAGATTCCGGCCACTGAAAACATGGTCACGCAGATCCTCCCGATCAAATTCATCAGTGCCGAGCAGGTGATCAAGAATCTCGATTCCCTCCTGCCCACTTCGGCGATCGTCACCGCCAACGCCGGGGCCAACGCCTTGGTCATCACCGACACGCAGATCAACATCAAGCGCGTGGCCGAGATTCTCAAGGCGCTGGACACGCCGGTCGCCAGCGTCTCCGCCATCAAAGTTTACCCGCTCAAGTATGCCGATGCGAAGAGCCTCGCGACTGTGATCAAGGATCTCTTCTCCCCGAATACGAGCGCCGGCGCCGGTGGTCAGCAAGGCAATGTGGACCCGCGCCAGCAGTTCTTCCAGAGCCGCTTCGGTGGCGGTGGCGGCGGCGGCGGGTTTCCTGGTTTCGGTGGTGGTGGTGGCCCGGGCGGCGCTGGCGGCGGCGGCGGGCGCGGTGGCAGCGGGGCCAGTGGAGGCCGCGTGTCCACGCCGAAGGTTGTGGCGTCGGCGGACGAGTTGAGCAACTCGCTCATCGTCAGCATGCCTGACGATCAGATTGCCCTCATCGACGACTTGGTCAAGCAGGTGGACGTGCCGGTGGACGACGTGACGGAAATCCGGGTGTTCAAGCTCAAATTCGCCAACGCCAGCGAGACGGCGGACATGCTCAAGAACCTGTTCCCCGACCTGAGCAATCCGAATAACAACAACAACAACCGCACTGGGGGACGCGGCGGCTTCTTCGGCGGTGGCGGTTTTCAACCCGGCGGCGGACAGGCCGCCGGCGCGGGCGCTGCTGCTGCCGGCCAGAGTCAGCGCACGTTGAAGCAAAACCGCGTCGTGGCCGTGGCGGACCTCCGCACCAGCTCGGTGCTGGTCACGGCGTCGCCTTCGATGATGGAGCAGATCGCCGGCATGATCGCCCAGCTCGACGGCGACCCGTCGAAGCAGCAGAAGGTCTTCGTCATCCCGGTCGAGAACGCCGACCCGGCGCAGATGCAGCAAATCCTGCAAAATCTCTTCCCGACTCAGAACGGCCGGACGGCGCAATCCTCCAGCACCACCGGGCGCGGCGGCTTTGGCACTGGCACCACCACGCGCAACAACGGCGGCAACAGCAGCACCGGCGGGCGCTCTGGCGGCAGCGGCTTCGGCTCTGGCACCGGTTTCGGATCTGGTGGCAGTGGCTTTGGCAGCGGGAGCAGCACTGGTGGATTTGGCGGCACTCGTAATTAAACTCGGGACGCAGGACAGCTCACTTGAAAGACATCATGATGAAACACGGCTTGTTGAAAACGATTGGTTTGGGATGCCTGCTGGCCGGCGCGCTGGCGGGGACGGCACAGGCGCAGTTCACGCCGTTTGGCGGTGGTTTTGGTGGTGGTGGCTTCGGCGGCACTGGTGGCACACGCTCGTCCACGACCACCGGCAGCGGCCAGCCCATCGGCGGCGCGGACATTTCCTTTGACCCGGAAACGCGCCGGCTGATCGTGGTCACGGATGACAAGACCGTGGAGCAGATCAAAAGCGTGATCAGCGGATTGGACCGTCCGTCGCCGCAGGTGTTGATCAAGGTGATTTTTCTGGAGGCCACCTACTCCAAGAACTCGGACATCGGCTTCGCGGGCGGTTTGAAGCGCGACATCCGGCTCGAAGGCGTCAGCACCGTCCTCGGACAAGGCTTCGGCAACACGACCGTCAAGGACGTGGCCGGGGTGGTGTCTCAAGCCGCACCGGGAGCGGCGATTTACTCCATCCTTGGCAGCGATTTTCAGGCGACGCTCCGCGCCATCGCCACGGCGGGCAAGACCGACGTGCTCTCCCGCCCGTCCATCCTTGCGCGGAACAATCAGGCCGCCACCATCAGCCTGGGCCAGCAGGTGCCGCTCGTCAGCGGCACGCGCTTTGACACCTTTGGCAACCAGATCAACACCATCACCTACCAGAACGTGGGCGTGAACCTGAGCGTCACGCCGTTCATCTCGTCGGACGGCAATGTCGAGATGGTCGTCACGCCGGAGATTTCCTCGCTCGCCGACCGCTCGCAGTGGGTGGCCGTCTCGGGCGGCACCAACTCCGTCCTCGCGCCGGTCATCAACTCGCGCACGGCCACCACCACCGTCGTTGTGCCCAATGGCCAGACCGTCGTCATCGGCGGCCTGATGGAGAACACCCAGACCGAATCCGAGAACAAGATTCCCGGCTTCGGTGACATCCCGCTGCTGGGCAATCTCTTCAAACACAAGGTGAAGGACAATGTGAAGCGCGAGCTGATGATCTTCCTCACGCCCACCATTGTGCAGGCCCCCGCGCAACTGGCCGGTGTGACCTACGAAGAGAAGGTGAACAAACAGATGGCCCCGAAGGCGTTTCCACAGGCGGACCTGGACCGCTTCCTCGAAAGCCTGCCAGCCAACGGCGCGCCGCCCGCGCCCGCGCCCGCGCCGGGCAAGCCCTCGCCGAAATAACTCCCGCTGACTGCCGCATGATCCGCCACACGCGTCTAGCCCTCGGTTTGTTGCTGGCCGTGTGGGCCGCGATGGCGGTCTGGCAGGTGATCGAGCACAACCGCGTCGAGGCCGCCGCGCGCGACGCGTTGATCCGCCGCTCGCGCGACATCACCGGCACGATGGGAAAATTCATCGAGTCCCAGCGGCGTTTTGGGGTCGTGTCGCAGGAGCGCATGGAGGTGGCCTTGCAATCCGTCATCACTTTCAGCGGCTTGCAGTCGCTCGCGCTTCTGAATCGCGCCGGTGAAGTGGTCGCCGCCGCCGGCGTGCCCGTGGACCTCGAAGCCAATGGACTGCGTCAAAATGGTGTCCATTGGGGGGAAACGGTGCTCACGGTGGTCAATCCGATGGACCTCGGCACCAACGTCGTCGTCCTGCCGCCCCGTGACACAAACGCGCCGCCCCGCGAGGATTTTCGTCCGCCGCCCCGTCCGCCGGAGCCGCTTCCTGACGCGACGAACGCGGCTCCGGCGCTGCTCACCGCCGTGGGCACCAACGCGCCTGCCGATGGACCCGTCGGCACCAACCGCCTTGAGCGCCGCGACGGATACCGCCGTCCGCCCGGAAGCTCCTTTGGCCGTCCGCCGTGGATTTCCGAGAAGGATTTCAAGGTGCTCGTGGAAAGCCGCACCGCCCACGGCTTTGTCATCGCCCTCTCCATCGCGCCTTTTCTCGAGGCCAAAAAGGCGGATTTCTGGATGCGGGCCATGATCGTCAGTTTCGCCGGCGTGGCCGCGCTGGGCGTGGGCCTCGCCCTGCGCAACGTCGGCAAGTCCGCCGACCTCCAGTTCCGCCTGCTCCGCGCCAGCGAGCTGAACTCCCACCTCCGCGAGATGAACCTCGCCGCCGCCGGCCTCGCGCACGAGACCAAGAACCCGCTCAACATCATCCGCGGCCTCGCGCAGATGATTTCCAAGCAGGACGACGCCCCCGCCGCCATCCGCGAGAAATCGCGCGGCATCGTGGACGAGGCCGACCGCGTGACCGCGCAGTTGAATGAGTTCATCAACTACTCGCGTCCGCGCGAGGTGCGCCGTTCGCCCGTCGCCCTGGGCACCGCCGTCGGCGAGGTCGTCCGCGCGCTCGGCTACGATCTGGAGGAGAAGACCATCCAGCTCACGGTCCAGCCGGATCTCCCGCGCATCGAGGCGGACGAGCAGCTTTTGCGGCAGGCGCTCTTCAACCTGCTCATCAACGCGACCCAGGCGCTCGACCGCGGCGGCGAAATCCGAGTGGGTGCGGCGCGCAGCGGCGAAAACACCCTGACACTCGACATCAGTGACAACGGCCCCGGCGTCGCCCCGGAGAACCGGAAGGAAATCTTCAAGCCCTACTTCACCACGCATCAAAAGGGCACCGGCCTGGGGCTGGCCATCGTCCAGCAGATCATCCTCGCCCACGGCTGGGAGATTGAGTGTCTCGCCAACGAGCCGCGCGGCGCGATGTTCCGCATCCACCATGTGAAGGTGTTGCCGTAGCCGCATAAGCGCCCCGACTCCCTTGCAGCAGCATGGTTGAAAAGTTGTCCATCCTCTTGACCGCGAATGTCGGGCCGCTACTCTCCGTCCACTTTGGCAGCCGGACCGGACTGGGCCGGCGTCAATTTGGACAACACTCAAACACGAAAATGAAATCCCTGATACTGACCCTCACCGCCGTCGCCGTCGTGGCGGGCACCGCTTCCGCTGGCGATGTCACCGGCAAAATCTCCCTCAAAGGCTCCCCCGCGCCTGAGAAGGAAATCCCCGTGGATCCGGCTTGCGGCAAGCTGCACGGCGACAAGAAAATGACCACGCGTTTCTACGTGGTGGACGCCTCCGGCGGCCTCGCCGACGCGGTCGTCTATCTTGAAGGCGCCAAAGGCGGCGCGGCGGCCACCACGCCGGTCGTCATTGACCAGAAAGGCTGCGAATACCTGCCCTACGTCAATTCCGCGACCGCCGGCCAGACTGTCCGCGTGTTGAACTCCGACCCCGCCATGCACAACGTCCATCCGACTCCGGTTGTGGATGGCAACAAGGAAACGAACAAGGCCATGCTGCCCGGCGGCGCGCCCCTGGAGTTCATCTTCCCGAAACCCGAGAAATTTCTCCGCTTCAAGTGCGACGTGCACCCGTGGATGTTTTCCTACGTGAGCGTGTTCGACCACAGCTTCCACGCCGTCAGCGGCAAGGACGGCTCCTACAAGATCACCGGCGTGCCGGACGGCAAATACAAGCTCGTCGTCGAGCACCGCAAGGCCGGCAAGGTCGAGCAGGACATCGAAGTCAAAGGTGGCGCGAAGGCTGACGCCACGCTCGAAGTCAAGTAATCCGCTTCTCCGCGAGCCGCCGCGTCCACTCCGGGCGCGGCGGCTTTTGTATTTTGAGTGATGCACCTGCCTGCGGTGTTGCAATTCCGTCGGTGGTGTAACACACTTCCTTTCGTGAGCCAGACACTTTCCATCCGCCTGCCGGACACACTCCGGGAAAAACTCGAAGCCGACGCGCAGAGCACCGGCCAGAGCAAGAGCCAGATTGTCCTCGGCGAGTTGGAGCGGCGCTACGCCGGGCGCGGGGATGGCCAGGGGATCATGCGTCTGGCCGGCATCATGCGCGGTCCAGCGGACCTCTCGACGAACAAGGCGTATCGCCGAGCTTGGGGAAAGCGCGCCAAGTGAAATACATCGCCGATGCCGGCGCGTTGATTGCGCTCATCAACAAGGAAGACCAGCACCATGATTGGGCGCTGGCGACTCTGCCCCGCTTGCAGCGGCCGTGGCTTGTCTGCGAGGCGGTGCTGGCCGAAGCCGCAGCCATGACCGGGCAGCCGCTCGCGCTTGCGCGCGAAGTCGCAAGGGGGGAATTGGAACTAGCCTTCGATCTCGAACGTCAACTCGCGCCCGTCGTGAAGCTGCTCGAACGCTATGCCGACCGGCACATGGACTTGGCCGACGCCTGCGTCGTGCGAATGAGCGAGTTGTATCCGCGCCACACCGTCATTACCGTGGACCGGCGGGATTTCTCAGTCTATCGCCGCAACCAACGCGAAATTCTCCCGTTCATCGCGCCGGAAGACTGACACTCCCACCGTGACTTCTCCAGGTCCCAATCCCTGGCTCCACCGCTTTGCCGTGCTCACGGCGCTGGCCACGCTCGTGCTTATCGCCATCGGCGGGCTGGTGACGAGCCACGGCGCGGGCATGGCCGTGCCCGACTGGCCGACGACTTACGGTTACAATATGTTTTTTTTCCCCGTGTCGCAGTGGGTTGGCGGCATTTTCTACGAGCACACGCACCGGCTCGTGGCCTCGTTGGTCGGGATGCTCACGGCGATTTTGGCGGGTTGGATTTGGGTGCGTGAGACGACGGGGATGCTGCGCAAGGTCGGCTTGGGCTGGATTTTTTTGACGCTCGGCCTGATGGGCGTGCGAACGCAACCCATGTTCATCGCCTTGGCCTGCGTGGCGCTGGCGGTCATCGTTTACAGCCTGGCGAAGATCCTTTCCGACGAGCGCCCGCTGCGGTGGTGGGCGGCAATCGCGTTCAGCGTCGTGCTCGTGCAAGGCGTCCTGGGCGGCCTCCGCGTGACGGCGATGAAAGACGAGCTTGGCATCTTCCATGGCACGCTCGCACAAGGTTTCCTCGCGCTGCTGTCCTGTCTCGCGCTGGTCACGAGCGGTTGGTGGCAGAGCGTGAAGGCGGCCACCCAGACCATCACCGTGCCCGCGACGGTGCGGAATTTCCTGCTGGTCACGACGCTGCTGGTTCTCGGCCAGCTCGCGCTCGGCGCGTCCATGCGCCACCAGCACGCGGGCTTGGCGGTGCCGGATTTTCCGCTGGCCCATGGCAAAATCTGGCCCGCGACGGACGCGGCGTCGCTCGAAGCCTACAACCGCGCCCGCCTCGACATTCGCGACTTCAAGCCCATCACCGCCGGGCAAATCCATTTGCACATGGCGCACCGGCTGGGTGCGCTGGTGGTGTTCGGCCATGTGCTTGGCTGTCTGCTGAAACTGCGTCGCGCCGTCGGGCCGGCGCATCCGCTGGCGCGCGTGGCGGGCGGCTGGTTTGCGCTGATTTGCGTCCAGTTCGGTCTCGGCATCTGGACGGTCTTGAGCAACAAGGCGGCGGACATTGCCACGCTGCACGTCGTCGTGGGCGCGGCGAGTCTGGTCACGGGTGCGCTGCTGACGCTGCTCGCGGCGACGGTTTTCAGGCCGCGGCAGAGTTCTGAGGAATCAGCTCCAGCGCGATCCGACTCCGCCGCATCGGGCGTGAGCGCATGAATCCACAGCAGGATTATGATTACGATTAAGAGCGGGATTAAGATGCGGAAGGACCGCGTTCGCTCTTGCGCTTGGCTGGAATCCTCCGCTTAATCTCCTTCTGTTTTTGGTGAAGACGACCGCCCAAACGACAATTGAAAACGCCGACCCCGCCGCCCAGGCGCGCCCCGGCGTGTTGTCCGAGCTGTTCAAGGCGCGGCTCACGAGCCTCGTGCTGTTGACCACGCTCGTCGGTTTTTATCTTGGCCAGCGGGGCGGGATGAACTGGCTGCTGCTGTTCAACACGCTGCTCGGCACGGGCCTGCTCGCGTGCGGCGCGGCGGCGCTGAACCAGTATCTCGAACGCGATTTCGACGCGCTGATGGAGCGCACTGAAGATCGGCCGCTGCCGGCGGGGCGCATCCAGCCGCAGACGGTCGTGGTGCTGGGCGGGGCGATTTCCGTGGCGGGGCTGCTCTGGCTGGCGTTCGGCGCGAATCTGCTGACGGCGGTGCTTGGCGCGGTGACGCTCATCAGCTACCTGTTCATCTACACGCCGCTGAAGCGAAAAACTGAGTTGAACACGGTTATCGGCGCGATTCCCGGCGCGTTGCCGCCGCTGATGGGCTGGACGGCGGCGCGCGGTGACTTGTCCATTGAGGGCTGGGCGCTGTTCGCGATTCTTTTTTTCTGGCAGCTCCCGCACTTCCTCGCCATCGCGTGGATGTACCGCGAGGACTATGCGCGCGGTGGTTTCGTGATGCTCCCGCTGGTGGATCGCGACGGCCGCCGCACCGGGCATTCGGCGGTAAGCCACACGCTGGGGCTGCTGCCAGTGAGCTTGAGTCCGTTTATTTTCCAGGTCTCCGGCGCGCTTTATTTTTTTGGCGCGCTGGCATTGGGTTTGGTGTTTCTCTGGTTCGCCCTGCGGTTCGCGCGTCAGATGGACCGCCTGAGCGCGCGGCGGCTGTTCTTCGCCTCGATCCTGTATCTGCCGCTGCTGCTGGGGCTGATGGTGTTTGACAAGCGATAGCAAAAAGCAGTTGAGAGAAAGCAAGAAACGCGAAGCATCTTAGTCCGTAATTGACATTCAATCCCGCGCCGCTAGACAGAACGGCCTCTGCGCGGGACGCAACGCGAACGCAGACCAAAAAACGACTTATGCAGGCACCGACAACGACCCACACGCAAGAGGCGCACAGCCGCGAACAGCACCACGACCCCGGCTTCCTGCGGTCCTACGTTTTCTCGACCGACCACAAGGTGATCGGCATCCAATACGGCTTCACCGCGCTGTTGTTCCTGATGTTCGGCTTTCTGCTGATGATGTGCATGCGCTGGCAGATGGCGAAGCCGGGCCAGGCCATCCCCGTCGTCGGCCACTGGTTGGAATCCATGCTGGGCGACGTGGCCAAGGGCGGCGTGATGTCGCCGGACCTCTACAACTCCTTCGGCGCGATGCACGGCACGATCATGGTGTTCCTCGCGATTGTGCCGCTGGCCTTCGCGGCGTTTGGCAACTTCGTGGTGCCGCTGCAAATCGGCGCGGTGGACATGGCCTTCCCGCGCGTGAACATGGTGAGCTACCAGAGCTTCGCGGTCGGCGGCGTGGTGATGTTTGTCAGTTTCTTCATCCCCGGTGGAGCGGCCGCGGGCGGCTGGACCTCCTACTCGCCGCTGGCCACGGTCATCCCCACGGACGGGCAGACCTTCTGGCTCATCGGCATGATCTTTCTCATCACCTCGTCGCTGTTGGGCGCGGTGAACTTCATCGCCACGGTCATCCAACTCCGCGCGCCGGGCATGACGTGGATGCGGATGCCTTTCTTCGTCTGGGCGCAGTTCGTGACGGCGTTCATCCTCCTGCTGGCCTTCCCGCCGCTCGAGGCCGCTGGCATCCTCCAGTTGGTGGACAAGGTGCTCGGCTCAAGCTTCTTTCTCCCGACCGGTCTCGTCGTTTCCGGCAAACCCTACGACATCTCCGGTGGTGGCAGCCCGCTGTTGTGGCAGCACCTCTTCTGGTTCCTCGGCCATCCCGAGGTGTATGTGCTCATCTTGCCGGGGATGGGCGTGGTGTCGGAGATCATCGCCTGCAACACCCGCAAGCCGCTGTGGGGCTACAAGTCGCTCGTTTACTCGGTGCTCGCGGTGGGCTTCATCAGCTTCATCGTCTGGGCGCACCACATGTATCTCACCGGCATGGGCACGAAGATTTCGACCTTCTTCCAGACCACGACGATGATCATCTCGATCCCGTCGGTCATCATCCTGACGTGTCTCTTCATGTCGTTGTGGGGCGGCTCCATCCGTTTCAACACACCGATGCTCTTCGCGCTGGCGTTCCTGCCGATGTTCGGCATCGGCGGTCTGACGGGCCTGCCGCTGGGCTTCAACTTCAGCGACCTCCACCTGCACGACTCCTACTACGTCATCGCGCACTTCCACTACGTCGTGGCGCCGGGGACCATTTTTGCGCTCTTTGCCGGCATCTACTTTTGGTATCCGAAGATGACGGGCCGCCACATGAGCGAGACGCTCGGGAAGATTCACTTCTGGCTCTCGCTCGCGGGCATGAACCTCATCTTCATGCCGATGTTCTTCCAGGGCCTCTACGGCATGAGCCGCCGCATGAGCGATGGCGGCGCGACCTACGCGCTGGCGAATCCGTCGAACGAGGGCGTCGTCACCGCGCTGACCAGCACGGTCATTCACCTGAACGTCTTCATCACGCACGCGGCCTTTTTCCTGCTGCTCGCCCAGATTCCATTTATCATCAACGTCTTCATGTCCATGTTCAGCGGCAAGAAGGTCGAGTCCGACAATCCGTGGCAGGCCACGACGCTCGACTGGCAGACGCCCACGCCGCCGCCGCACGGTAATTTCACCAAGGAGGTCGTTGTGTATCGCGGCCCGTATGAATACAGCGTGCCCGGCCACCCGACAGACTTCAGCCCGCAAAACATGCCTGAGCCGAAGCCGGCCAAGTAATCGCCGAGTTACCATCCTCTTTCCCCACTCCCAAAATGGAAATCCCCTACGCAGTCAAACCCCGGCCCGACACGGGGCTTTACAACGCCAAGCTGGGCATCTGGCTCTTCCTCGCCTCCGAGGTGATGCTCTTCGGCGGCCTGTTCTCCTCCTACATTCTGCTGCGCGTCGGCGCGGATCTCTGGCCGCACGGGATGCTCAACATCCCCATCGGCACGTTCAACACTTTCGTGCTGATCGCCTCCTCCGTGACCGTGGTGATGGCTTGGGCGAGCTTGAAGCTGGGCCAGCCTGGCAAATTCAAGTTATACATGGCCCTCACCATCGCGTGCGCGCTCGGGTTCCTCAGCGTGAAGAGCTTCGAGTATCACGCGAAGTTCACGCACTACGACGTGTGGTTCAAGGACGACGCCACGGCGGAGAAGTATTTCAAGGAAGCTTACGGCGAAAAGGGCGTCGAGGAAAACAAGGAGCTCTTCGTCGAGCGTTTCCACCTTCACAACACCAAGGCCGTCTATACGCCCGGCGATATGCAGATCGCGGGGCACCTCGAGGGCAACCCCATTTGCACCAGCCTCAAAAAGCTCCTCGCGGCCAAGACCGAGACGGTCAAGCTGACCGCCGACCCGCCGCCCGGCGCGCACGAGCATCCGCACGCCATCGAGGTCAAGTTGAGCGATGTGAAGCGGCTGTCCTCCTATGTCCCGTCGCACAGCACCTACTTCGCGATTTACTTCACCATCACCGCGCTGCACGGCCTGCACGTGTTTGGCGGCGCGATTGTGCTGACCTACTTCCTCCTCACGGTGGACAAGTGGTGGAAGAAAGCGCCCGAGCAGTTCACCAACCGCATCGAGGTCGGTGGCCTGTTCTGGCACTTCGTTGACCTCGTCTGGATTTTCCTGTTTCCCGTTCTGTATCTCCTCTAACCGCACATGAGCCACGACCACTCTCATTCCCACGGCCCCGGTGAAGCCTGTGCTCACGACCACGCGCACGACGACCACGACTCGCCGGAATACATCCAGAAGACCATCAAGAAATTTCTGATGGTGGGCGGCATCCTCTTCGCTGGCACCATCCTCACGGTCGGAATGTATTCCGTCCATTTCGACAGTGTCGCGTTGACCATCGCCATCGCTCTGCTCATCGCCACGGTGAAGGCTGGCTTTGTCGCCGGCGTGTTCATGCACCTTTCGGACGAGCGGAAGATGATTTACGGTGTCCTGGTATGCACCGTCTTCTTCCTCATCGGCCTGATGGCGCTGACCATCTGGGCGATGCACGATCCGCCGTTCTTCACGTTGATCAACGGCAAGCTCGCCGGGGGCGAACCGCGTTGAGGCCATGTCGCTGAAAGCCTTCCATATCGTGTTCATCACCGCCTCGGTCCTGCTGGCGTTCTGGTTCGGCTGGTTCGAGCTCAGCCGCTACTCGGACAGCAAGACGTCGGCGGACCTGTGGTTTGGCGTCGGTTCATGCGTCACGGGCGTCAGCCTCATCGCCTACGGCATCTATTTTCTGAAGAAGCTCAAGAACATCAGTTACCTGTGAACCGCCGTCTTGCCTCATTCGTGCTCGTTGCGCTGGCCCTGCTTCTGGTGGGCACGTCGGACGCGTCTGCCTGCGCCGCGTGCTTCGGCGCGTCAGACTCGAAGCTCGCCGAGGGCATGAACGCCGGCATCTTCGCCCTGCTCGGCATCATCAGCGGCGTGCTCCTCGCCATTGCCGGCTTCTTCTTCTACATCGTCCGGCGCGCGGCCACGAACCCGCTGCCCATCCCGGGCGAACCCCTTTCACCTCTCGAAAACTCGCACGCCTGATCATGCAACCGAACCCCACCTTTCTCGACCAACTGAAGAACGGCTTCATGCCCATCCTTGCCTCCGAGCATGGCAAGGACGTGGACTTCTTCATCCTCATTGTCCACTACCTGATGGCCGTGCTGTTCGTCGGCTGGATCGTCTATTTCTTCTACGCCCTGTTTCGCTTCCGCAAGAGCGCCAATCCCAAGGCCGACTACGCCGGCGCCAACGGCGCGCTGGCCAACAAAGCCGAGATCGCCGTCGTCATCATCGAGGCCGTCCTGCTGGTCGGCTTCGCCATCCCGCTGTGGGCGAAGGCCGTTGAGAAATTCCCCGAGCCCAAGGACGCCACTGTCCTGCGCGTCACCGCCGAGCAGTTCTCCTGGCAGGCCCGCTACCCCGGCAAGGACGGCATCTTCGGCAAACAGGAATTGAAGCTCGTCACCGACAAGAACCCGCTCGGCTACGTCGACTCGGACAAAAACGGCGACGACGACCGGCTCTCCCCGCCCAAGGACATTCACATCCCGCTCATCCCCATCAAGGTGGATGGCAAGGACACTTTCAAGCCTGTCATCATCCATCTGACCACGAAGGACGTGATCCACTCCTTCAAGGTCACCGCCATGCGCATGACGCAGGACTGCATCCCCGGCATGAGCATCCCGGTGCATTTCACGCCCACCAAGGTCGGCAAGTTCAACATCACCTGCGCCCAGCTCTGCGGCAACGGCCACGCCTCCATGAACGCGATGTTCGTCGTGGATTCTCCCGAGGATTTCGACAAGTGGCTCGCCGAGAAGACCAGCAAGGCCGGCGGCGCGCCCATCAGCCTGGAGTAGGCGAATAATTTCCTTCACCGGGCGCGCGCCGAAAGCGCGCGCTCTTTTTTGTGCCCACCGAAACCGACGGACCCAGCCCGGTTGATTCCCGCCTCGTCGAGTGGGCCGTCTGGGGCGGCATCGCCTTCGTCGTGCTGGCGATCCTCGGCGCGTTTGTTCGCGAACGCTCGCGCACTCCGGCCACGAAGCTCCCCGTCATCGCGCAGGTCGCCGACTTCACGCTCACGAATCAGCTTGAGCGCCCCGTCCGCCTCGCCGACCTGCGCGGCCAGGTCTGGGTCGCCGACATCATCTTCACCCGCTGCCCCGGCCCCTGCGCGACGATGACCAGGCGCATGAGCGAACTGCAAGCCGCGCTCCCTGCGAACGCCCCCGTCCAGCTCGTCTCCCTCACCACCGATCCGGAGCACGACACGCCGCGCGTCCTCGCCAGCTACGCGCAGCGCTTCGGCGCGGACTCGAACCGCTGGCAGTTCCTTGCCGGCTCGAAAGCCGGCCTCGTCAAACTTGCCGTAAGCAGCCTCAAGCTCACCGCGCTCGACAAGGAGGAGGCCAAACGCACGTCGCCCAACGACCTCTTCATCCACAGCACCATCTTCGTCGTCGTGGACAAACAGGGCCGCCTGCGAGCCGTCTTCGAGAGCTTGGACAACGCGCTGACCGAGGAGGAGGCTGCTGTCGGCGCGAGCCAGACCCAAAGCTCTTGGGAAAAGATCGTCAAACCCCGCCTGCTGGAAACCGTGAACGCGCTCCTGCTGGAGCCTGACAAATGACCTACACCGATCTCCCGCTCGTCAACGCCTGCCTCAACGCCACCAGCGCCGTGCTGCTCGTGCTGGGCTGGAACTTCATCCGTGCCGGCCAGCGCGACGCGCATCGCAAGTGCATGATGGGTGCTCTCTGCACTTCGACGGCGTTCCTCGCCTGCTACCTCTACTACCACTGGCAGATGCAGCGCGTCCAAGGCGCTGCCCACACAAAGTTCGTCAACCCGCCGGAGTTCCGTCCCGTTTATCTCACCATCCTCTTCACGCATCTCGTCGGGGCCGTTGCCATCGTGCCGCTGGTGCTGATGACCGTGAGCCGTGCTTTCAAGGAGCGCTTCGAGGCGCACAAGGCCATCGCCCGTTGGACGCTCCCGATCTGGCTCTACGTCTCCGTGACCGGCGTGGTGATTTACCTGCTGCTTTACCAAATCTTCCCGCAGAGCCGGTGAGGATTCTTTCGAATGCCCACGCAAAGACCGCGAAGGACGCAAAGGAAGAGGTTCCATTTTGCCTCCTTTGCGTCCTTCGCGTCCTTTGCGTGAGGCTCAACTCCAAAGCCCCAGCTCCCGCAACTGCCGCGTCGCCGCACCGGCCCAGTCCTTGTTCGCCGCCGGACTCGCCGGGCTGGGATGAAGAACTCGACCGAAGTGAACCGCACTTTCCCCCAGCGCCGCCCGCGCTCGTTTTTCCGCGAAGTCCCCGACACCGATCACCCATTCGGCTCGTGTTGCCGCGACGACCTGCCTCAGATGCTCGTCGCACACCGCAAAGAGTTTCTCCGTCTCCGCCGCGCCGAGCTTGTCCGGCGTGAGATTGCGCCCGCCCTCGTCCATGAACGCGAGCGGGCAGAAGTTCACGACGAAGTGATCCGCCAAAAACTTCTCAGCCGTCCCGAACTTCGCCGCGAACAAGCCCCACAGCCGCCGCCCGCTCACCTCCGAGCGCGGGCACGCGAAGCCCTCGATGGGCCGCTTGGGGTGCGCGTGCTTGGGCTGCGCGATGAGCGTGTAGATGCCCATCCAGTCCCGCACCGCCGCGACCTCGCCGAACGGCACGCCCGTCTGCGCCATGCCGAACGGACCCGGATTCATGCCCAGGAACAGCACGCGCTTGCGCCCACCGCCGAACTTTCGCAGGAACTTTTCGTGCGCCGCCCACGCGTAATCGAGCGGGTTATAAACGTAAGCCACCGGCGGCTTGAACCGCATCCGTCCCACGGCGTCGCTCAACGCCCGTGCCGCTTCGACCAGTTGCTCCGCACTCGGTTGCATTTTCATTCTCGACCGCTCGTTTGGACCGTCGTGCCGCGAGCCTAGACCTCCGCTGCGTCAGATTCCATCCTCCTCGTGTCGCGCGGTAGACATTCAGGTCATCCTTCTTGCCCCGTGCGTTGGTCTGCGCTACCACTCGGCCGGCTTCCAGCTATGAAACGGCTCTTCCTCCTTGCCCTCGGCGTGCTCGCAGTCCCTTCACTCAACGCCGCCGCACTGCCGGAGCCGAACTTCCCATCCGCGCTCAACGAAACCATCACGAACCTCAGCGCCTTCATCCGCGTGGACACGGTCAACCCGCCCGGCAACGAAACGCACGGCGCGCAGTTCCTCAAAGCCCTCCTCGACCGCGAGGGCATCCCCAGCGAGATCCTCGCCTTGGAGCCTGCGCGTGCCAGCATTGTCGCCCGACTCAAGGGCAACGGCACCAAGAAGCCGCTCCTGCTCATGGGCCACACGGACGTTGTCGGTGTCGAGCGAGAGAAGTGGACCGTCGAGCCGTTCGCGGGGACTGTGAAGGACGGCTGGGTCTATGGCCGGGGCGCCCTCGACGACAAGGGCTTGACCAGCGCCTTCCTCGAGATATTCTTCCTCCTCCACCGCCACAAAATCCCGCTCGACCGCGACGTCATCTTCCTCTCCGAGTCCGGCGAGGAGGGCACCACGCACGTCGGCATTGATTTCCTGGTCGCCAAGCACTGGGACAAGATCGCCTGCGAGTATGCCCTCAACGAAGGCGGGCGCATCCACGAGGCTGACGGCAAAGTCACCTACGTCGGCGTCTCCACCACGGAGAAAATCCCGCGCCCCTTCCTCATTTCCGCCAAGGGCACCAGCGGTCACGCCTCCCGTCCCCGTGCCGACAACGCCATCGTCCACCTCTGCGCCGCCGTCGCGAAGGTCGGCGAGTGGCAGGCCCCGATGCGCCTCAACGAAACGACGCGCGAATTCTTCAAACGCCTCGCCACCATCAGCAACCCGGCGGACGCCTTCCTCCTCACGCACCTCGAAGACCCCGTGCAGGGCAAAGCCGCGCTGGAAAAGCTCCGCCAAAACTTCGGCACCTACTACGCCATGACCCGCACCACGCTCGTGCCCACCATCATCAAGGGCGGCTTCCGCATCAACGTCATCCCCGGCGACGCCCTCGCGCAAGTGGACGTGCGCGCGTTGCCCGACGAGGACACCGAGCGGCTTGCCGACGCCCTGCGCAAGCTCATCGCTGACCCGCTCATCGAAGTCGTGCCCCCCGCGAATGCCCGGCCCACCTCCCCGCCGTCCCGGCACGACAACGAGATGTTCGGCGCGCTCGAACGCTCGCAGAAACGCCAGTTCCCCGGCGCGATTACGATCCCCATGATGGTCGTGGGTGCCACCGACTCCGCGCAGCTCCGCGTCAAGGGCGCGCAAGCCTACGGCGTGGGCACCGTTTACAGCGACAAGGAAGTCACCGGTATGCACGGCAACGATGAACGCATCAACGTGAAGGGCCTCGGCCAGTTCACTGAGTTCATCTGGCACGCCGTGACCGACGTGGCGGCAGCGAAGTGATCAGGTCGCTAGGTGGAATAGCGCCTAATGCATTAACACTTCCACTGCATAGTAACTCAGTTAAAACGACGCCCAATGAAACCCGAAAAAAATCTCCGCTTCCAAGATCTTAAGACCGAGTTCGACACTTCACGGCACACCTATCTCCACACTGCCCGTGCCAAGGTGCCCGGAGGTTGGCTTGTCGCACTGGGCGGCCAGGGTGGCTGCTTCTTTGGTGTTACCTTCTACCCCGACCCAATGCACACATGGGACGGAGCGAGCCTCGACTAAGCGCCTAATCCGTATTCCTGTCGTTGCCGGACGGTTGAAGCCGGTTCAGGCCAGCGTGGCGGCAACCAAATCCACTATTCGGCTGTTCGTCTGCCCGTCCTTCACCGCGATGCGCAACGCGTGCGTGCCGAGCTGTGTGCCCATGACGGAGGCGTCGCGCAGGAATAGGCCGTGGGCGCGGCAGCGTCGCACCACGGTCGCCGCGTCGGGGCCGTCCGGTGGCAGTTGGCAGAGGATGAAGTTCGCGATGCCGGGCACGATCTCCAAGCCAAGGTCGCGGAGTTGCGCCACGAGTTGTTTGCGCAGCCCGATGGTCTCCGCGTAGCGCTGGGCGTAGTAGCCAGGCTCCCGCAGGGCGCGCACGGCGGCCACTTGCGCGGGCAAACTCACCACCCACGGCGGCGTGATCGCGCGGAGGGCTTCCAACTGGTGCGGGCCGGCGCAGAGATATGCCGCGCGCGCGCCGCTCAACGCATAGACCTTGGACATGGACTTGCAGACGAGGACATTTTCCGACGCGGCGGCGAAGCTTTCCAAGGATTCGCCCGGCCCGGCGTATTCCACATAGGTTTCGTCCACCCAGATGCGGGTGCGCGACGGCGCGCGGCGCAGCATGGCCGCCAGTTTCTCGCGCGGGATGTGCCGGCCGGTCGGGCTGTTTGGGTTCACGAGCACGACGAGGTCGTATTCATCGGCCGGCCCCGCCTCAAGCCGGGGAAGGTCCCGAGTCGGGCATAGCGGCCTTCGTGGACGCAGCCCGCCCCCCGGAGCCGGCGCGCAGCGCCGGGAAGGGGGACCCTCCTCCGCGCTGACGCGGCTACGGAGGGCAGGCCTCTGCCTCCCGGTGTCGATCGTCACTCTTCCCGTGCGGCCCTGCGTCCCGTATCGTCTCCGCGGCCCCGCCGCGTCTCGGCGAGGTCGGGAAGGAGGCGGAGCGCGGCCGCCGCGCCGTCCTGATCGAGATGCTCGAGGTGTTGGACAATTTGGACCGAGCCATCGAAGCGGCCGGGCGGTCGGAAACCTCGACCGAAGCTCAGCCCCTATTCCGCGGCGTGGCGCTCGTTCGCGATCAATTTCTTGCCAAGCTCGCATCCTTCGGGGTCAATATTGTTCAATCGAGGGAACACCCTTTCGAAGCATTACCCC
>CAYZJP010000104.1:0-17797 GCA_964478755.1 uncultured Klebsiella sp. | reverse complement strand
GGGCCAGGGGGGCTTGCCGGTTGATGTGCTCGTGGACGCGTGGGGTTCGCAGGATTTGGCGGACAGCTTTTGGGAGCCGCTGCGCCAGGCCGGCGGCGAGTTCCGCTGGTTCAACGAGCGGACCAACCGCGGCTTCACCTTCCGCGACCACCGCAAGCTCCTCGTCTGTGACGAGCACGTCGCCGTCGTCGGCGGCTTCAACCTCGCGCCCGAATACGTCGGCGACGGCGTGACGCGCGGCTGGTGCGACGTGGGGCTGCACCTCGCCGGCCCGCTCGCCGCGCAGCTCGCGGACTCCTTCGACAAGATGTTCACGCGCGCGGAGCTGAAGCACGGCTCGTTCATGCGCATGATGAAGACCGGCGCGCACGCGCGCATCACGCACCCGGACGGCGACCTGCTCATGAGCGGGCCGGGCCGCGGCTTCAGCACGCTCAAGCGCTCCCTGCGCAACGACCTCCGCACCGCGCGCCGCGTGCAGATCATGGCCGCCTATTTCCTCCCGACCTGGAAGCTGCGCCGCGCGCTCACCCGCGTCACGCGCAACGGCGGCGTGGTGCAGCTCATCCTGCCCGGCCACTCGGACGTGCCGCTCGCGCAGCTTGCCACCCGCCGGCTCTACCGCACGCTGCTGGCGGCGGGCGTGGAGATCCACGAGTATCAGCCGCAGATCCTCCACGCGAAGCTCATCCTCGTGGACGACGTGGTGTATGTCGGCTCCGCGAACCTCGACACGCGCAGCCTGCACATCAACTATGAGCTGACCCTGCGCCTGGCCAACGCGCCGGTGGCGGCGGGCGCGCGGCAGCTCTTCGCGGAAAACCTCGCGCGCTGCCAGCGCGTCACGCGCGCGGAATGGGAGTCGTCGCAATCCTTCTGGAGCCGGCTCAAGCAGCGCTGGGCCTACTTCATCCTCGCGCGCATGGACCTCTACCTCGCGCGCCGCCAGCTCGCCGGCCTGCGCTGAACGAGGGTGTTTCCAAATTCGTCTTTAAGAACAGTGGAAAGTAAGGGGATTCCGCGTTTTTCCCACTTGGGCCGGCCTTCTCCCCGCCTGCCCCCCTGCCCGCCTCACTTGACGGCGATGCGAATTGCCTCGCGGCGTGACTGGTGGGGCGCGGTGTCCACCCCGTGCCGCTGGCCGCTCCGTTCGCCAATGGCGCGCTGAGGACAGTGCGGCTGACCGGGCTGAAATTCTGTCGGGATTGGCCGTTCAAAAAAAACGATTCGGGCAGCAGACGCCAAGGAGGTGGGGATGGGGAATCCCTCTGAAGAAACGTGCTGCCACCCGAATCAAAATTTCACCTAGCCGTGACTTTAAGGCGGCTCCCACGGCTGTCAAGCCTTCGCCGCTGACATTTTTGTCGCGGGTCGCTGCGACAGTCGCCCGACCGGCAGGCATTCATCCCGGAGCTGCTTCAGCACGGAGGAACTGCGCGACGCCGCGCATAAAGTGAAATGATTACCGGTGGGGCCACGGCGTCAGAGTAGCCGATGCCAACCAGCCCTGCTCCCTTGAAACGTATTTTGATCATTGACGACGACCCCTCCATGCGGGAGTCGCTGGCGAAAGTTTTGCAGGCCTGCGGCTTCGAGGTGACCATGGCCGGCGATGGTGTGGAGGGGATCGCCACGTTCCGCGCGAACCCCACCGACCTCGTGATCACGGACCTCGTGATGCCGAAGAAGGAGGGGCTGGAAACCATCATGGAACTGCACCGCGAGTTTCCGAACGCGAAGATCATCGCGATGTCCGGCGGCACGCGGCATGACGAGACGGTGTTTCTGCGTGCGGCGCAAAAACTGGGCGCGCACCGCTGGCTCCAGAAGCCCTTCGGCATGGACCAGTTGCTGGGCGCCGTCAATGAGCTGCTCAATCCATAAGAGCATGGCGTGAGCGGCGGAGGTGAGGTCTCCGAATGCAACCGGAGCGGCGCGCTGGGACAGGCGCGCCCTGTCAGCCGTTGCCACATTGGCTCACGCGCGCGTCGGGAGCTTCTTTTCCACCGGCAACTTGTCGAGGACGGCGAACTTGGGCAGGCCGCCTTCCATCGGGAGGTGCAGATGTCCCGCCACGAGCGGCGCGGCATACGCGATGAACTTTTCGTTGGGCAGCAAGCCGTCCTCGGTGATCCAGTCGCGCGGCACGAAGTGCTCGACGTTCGCGATGTCGTCGAGCGGTTGGAGGTCGGTGGTCCAGCGGTAGGGGCTGGTTTCCGTCCGCACGAGCTTGACCATGTAACCGCTCTTGCCGCCGACGGCCGCGCGCACGGCGGTCTCACCGCAGGCCACGGCCTCCAGCACGTCGGTCTCGCTCGCGAAATGCGCGGCGGCGCGTTGCGCGTAGCCGAGCTTCACGGTGCGGGTCTTGAGATTCACCCGGTCCTGCACGATCTCCGCAAGCCGGTCCGCGGCCCCGCCGAGCTGCGCGTGTCCGAAGGCATCAAGGCGGGACTTGTCCACGCCGACTTCCTCGCCGTTGGGACGCTTGATGCCTTCGCCGGTGACGACGATGCAATACTTCAGCGCGGTGACGGTCTCCTTCACGCGGGCGAGGAACTTGTCTTCCTCGAACGGAATCTCCGGCAGCAGGATGATGTGCGGCGCGTCCGTTGGCTGGCGCTTCGCGAGCACCGTGCCGGCGGCGATCCAACCGGCGGCGCGGCCCATGACCTCGATGATGCAGCACGAGCCGTCGTCGGTGGCCATTGAGAGCACGTCGCACGCGACCTCCATGACGGTGGTCGCGTTGTATTTGATGACGGAGCCGTAGCCGTTGCAGTGGTCGGTGTGCGGCAGGTCGTTGTCAATCGTCTTGGGAATGCCGATGCAGCGCATGTCCCAGCCGCGCTTCACGGCCTCGTGGTGAATTTTGTTGGTCGTGTCCTGCGAGTCGTTGCCGCCGGCGTAGAAGAAGAACCGGATGTTGTGCGCCTGAAAAACCTCGAAGAGGCGGTCCAAGTCCTTGGCGGCCTTCTCGGGCTTCTTCTTGAAGTCCAGCTTGTAGCGGCACGTGCCCAGCGCGGCGGCGGGCGTGTGCTTGAGGCCCGCGATGGACCTGGCCTTCTCCTCGTTCAGGTCAATCAGCGTCTCGTTGAGGATGCCGAGGATGCCGTTGAGCCCGCCGTAAATTTCCTCGATGCACTCGTGCCGCCCGGCCTCCTGGATGACGCCCGCGACGCTGGCGTTGATGACGGCCGTGGGGCCGCCGGATTGGGCGACGAGCAGATTGCCGGTGAGTTCAGTCATAAACAGTGGCGAGCGCGGACGTTGTCATGCCTGGGAATTCTGGAAACGAAGGCCGCCCGGCGCAAGCAGAGCGAGACGGTGCCAACCGTGCGGAGGCGTGTCAAAGCTGGAATCAGGCGTTTACCTGAGGCCGGCAACGCAAGGCCCGGTTGACGGATGCGCGCCATCGGTTCAAGCTTCGGCCCGTCACCCATGATGCTAGCGCGGCCACACCGGAGGTTGAGCGCGATCCTGTCCGCAGGCGGGGCCGCCGCCTTCACGCTCATCGAACTGCTCGTGGTAATCGCGATCATCGGCACGCTCGTCAGCCTGCTGTTGCCGGCGCTGGGCCAGGCAAAGGTCCGCGCGCGGGACTCGCAGTGCCTTGGCAACTTCAAGCAAATAGGTCTCGCGACCAAAGCGTTCGTGGATGACACAGGTGTCTTCCCGGCCAGCGGTGTTTCTGAAATCAACCCACCCACTCAGATACGCACGAACAAGTCTCTCTTTCAGACGCTTGGCGGTGTCAATCCGGCGCTCTTTCCCTACAACGACCAGTATTGTCAGGCAACCAACCGCCCGCTGTATGCCTACCAAGGCAATCCGCTGATCTTCCGATGCCCAATGGACAAAGGGCACCGTGGGGATTTGGATTGGCCTTATCATCGAGTGGCTGACACAAAGCCATCCGCCTGGGAGACGGCAGGGTGCAGTTACCTCTACAACGTCGAACTCGGAGCTCCGAGAGACGCGAGCCGATGTCCGCCACTTCCTCTGGCCACCCTACGAATCCCGCGAGGCTCCATCGCGCGAATGGCGGAAACCTGGGTGGAACACCCAGACCGTTACATTTTGATGAACGAGCCGCCAGCGCAGCCCTTGAATAAATACCTCGTCAGGAATCATATTGTTTGGATCAACTACTGGACCCAATGGCACCGCAACCGCGGACGCATTGATTTCCGCGACCCCACCATTGCGCCGCCGCTGTTTGTCTCACCGGTGCTCTTTGTGGACGGGCACGCTGCGATGCACGACTTCTCCCAATCAGTGATGACCGATCCCTACTACCCCTACGAGGAAACCAAGGACTGGCAGTGGTATCAACCCCGAGACTGAACTCCCTGAAATTTTCACCATGAGCGCATCCGCCCCCATCATCCGCAAGCTCGCCCTTGCCCAGTTCGCCCCGTTCGCTCGCAACGCGCGGGCGGCGCTGGCGCGAGCCGGCATCACCGACTTGGAACACGTCAGAGTTTTTCAGACGCACATCACCGCGCGTTGCTGTGGATGCGACGCCCGCCCGTCGGCGGAAGTGGTCGCGGCGTTGTTCGTGGGTTCGGAACTCGAAGCGGGCCGGCCAGCGGAGGAGCTGGCCCGGCTGCGACAGGAATACTGTCTGCGCGCCGGCTGCGAGTCGCGCTTCTACGAACTCACCTTCACGCCGCATCCGGCGGTGGACTGGAACGCGATTGGAACCGATGCACAGCCCGATGCGCCTCACCCCTCCGTCGGCCTGGCGGTCGGCAGCGCCGTGGTGCGCAAGTCCGCCCAAACCGTTCGCGCGCAGTTGACGTGGAAGCTCGCCTTCGCGGTGGCGCTGCTGCTCGCCCTGCTCGCGTGGCGCCAATGGTGGACCGGCGGCAGCATCCCGTTCTTCCGGGAGGCCAAAACATTTACGAGCGAAGGCATCGCGCCCGAACCAATGTCGGCGGACGATGACGGGAAGTGAGCCGACTCCGTTGACACTGCGCGTGGCGCTTCCTACCGTGCTGCGACATGAACGCTTTGCAAAACTCGCTGGTCGAGCTGATCCGCCGGACTTCCGCTGAACTTCCCGATGACGTGAACCGCGCGCTCGTCACCGCGCTGGAGAATGAGAAGAAAGGCACCATCGCCGCCAGCGCGCTCAAGATCATCGAGCAGAACATCGAGCTGGCCAAGCGCAAGTCCCAGCCCATCTGCCAGGACACTGGCAGCGTCATCTTCTACGTCGAGTGCCCCGTGGGCTTCGACCAGATTGCGTGCGAGGAAGCCGCGCGCGACGCCGTGAAGGAAGCGACAGCGAAAGGTTTTCTGCGCCAAAACTCCGTGGATTCGCTCACCGGCAAAAACGATGGCACCAATCTCGGCCCCGGCGCGCCGACGGTTCACTTCCACCAGCATCGCTCGCCGGAAGTCAGCGTGAAACTGATTTTGAAAGGCGGCGGCTGCGAGAATGTCGGCGCGCAATACTCGCTGCCCGCTGAGAAGCTCCACGCCAACCGCGACCACGACGGCTGCCGCAAGGCGATCCTCGACGCCGTGCTCCAGGCGCAGGGCAAGGGCTGCGGGCCGGGCATCCTCGGCGTGTGCATCGGCGGCGACCGCGCGACCAGCTACGAGTTTAGCAAGCAGCAGTTCCTCCGCCTCCTCGACGACCGCAACCCGAACGCCGAACTCGACGCACTCGAACAGGACGTGATGAAGACGGCGAACGAACTCGGCATCGGCCCGATGGGTTTCGGCGGCAAGACGACCTTGCTGGGCGTGAAAATCTGCGCGGCCAACCGCGTGCCCGCGTCGTTCTTCGTGAGCGTGAGCTATATGTGCTGGGCATATCGGCGTCAGGGCGTGACGCTGGATGCGGAGGGGAAGGTTCAAGAATGGCTTTACTGAGGTGAACCGCCAGTCTGTTTCGCGTTCGCCCCGGGCCAATCGATAATCAACCGTGAATCCCGCTGACATCCTTGACGCTTTACGCGAGCTAACCGCTCGCGAACGCGTGGACTTTCTGCCGCTCGCGCCTGACCCACGCCCGCTTTCAGCTTATCCGCCTGTCGCCAAATACCTCCTCGATTTGAAGAACGGTTCGAAACCTGAATCTGCTGCCGAGGATCTGTTCACCGCTCTGTGGAAAGACCTGTTCAACGTGCAGCCCACCAGGCAGGTTGGCGTTGCTGAAGGCTTCGTGGACTTTATGGTGCCCGAGCGCATGGGTGACCCGCTCCCGCTCGAACTCAAACCCCTCTTTCAACGGGACAAACGCGATTCCCTCTGGCGCAAGGACGCGAACCCCGCGCACCACGTCCCTCAAGTCAAAAAATACTTGACCGATCACGAGTATCTGATCCTCACAGACCTCCGCAATGCTTGGTTCTACTGCGCCCGTGATTTCTTCTTCGAGGGCAAACCGTTTGCCAGGTTGCCGTTCGTCGAATTTCTCAGCCGCAGCCTTGAAACCCGCAGCGTGCTCGACACCTTGCGCCGCGCGGAGGACATGGCAGACAAACCCGAACTCGAACAACAGTTCTTCGAGGATTTGAAGATCTGGTATAACGAGTTCGACAAGGTGAAATGGAAGGAACTCGAACAATCCGCCGAATCCATCATCTTGCTCATCAACAAGCTCATCTTCGCCCGCACCATTGAGGACTTCGGTCTCGTCCAATACCGCTTCGTGCAGGACGAATACGCCCGCGTCAAAAAACTGTGGGAACCCAAAGGCCCGCATCGCGTCGTGCCCAAGTTCCTCCAGGCGTTTGAGGAATTCTTCGACGAGTATTACGACACCGAGATTTTCTCCGCCCGTGTCTGGGACCGGCTGGATCAGAATCCTGACAACCTCAGGCGCTTCTCGGAAAAGCTGAACTTCGTTCTCGGCGTCCACACCTGGGACCAGACCTTCAGCCGCGGCATCGTCCACTACAACTACCGCCGCATTGACGAGGACATCTTCGGTAAGAGCTACGAAATGTTCCTCGCGTCCAACCGCAAGGACGAGGGCATCTACTACACGCCCGCCGGCATCACGGCACCGATGGCTGATTCGCTGGTGAACTCTCTCACCGGCCCGCTCGTGGATGAAATCTGCGACGCCGTCGGCAGCCAGAAATGCGATTACCAGCGCGCCGAAAAACTTCTCGCGCAACTCGCCGAAATCCGCGTGGCCGACACCGCCTGCGGCTCCGGCGGGTTCTTCCTTAGGAGCTTTTCCTTTTCGCGAGGGATACGTAACGAAGACCTCTGTTCACGGCGATTATGTAATCGTCCAATTCAATCAGCTTATCCTGTTTTCCCCAAGCGCAGGCACCGCTGGACTCCTGATTATCACTGTCTACAGTTTCAAATTCCTTCAAGTAATTCAGCGCCGACTCTTCGCCATTCGTATCCAATAAACGAAAAACTTCGTCGGCTTCTTCATTTTGCAGAAAGACCAGGCTGCGATATTGACTTGCCATTCCCATCTCACGACGAGCGTGAACCTGAAGTCGAGCCACCGTCAACTCAATACCCAAAAACCAACATCTGGAAGGAAGCCGTCAAACTCTCGCCCGCCGATAACAACTACCGGCTGCTGAAGATGGACGTGGTGAAAATCCTGCCCAACTTGGAACTCAATTTCCACTGCGCCGATTCGCTAGTGGACGTAGAGATTGGCAAGCAGGTCGAGTGGCTGGCGGAATATCATCGCGCCGAACTCAAGAAACTCTCCGAACTCCGCACCCGTTACATCGCCAACCCGATGCGCCACGAGGCGCTGGATGAAGCGCTCGCCTTGCGCAAGAGGGTTCATGCCGATTTCGTCGAGCATTTCCAAGGCGAGAATCTGCCGTGCGAACCGGGCGGGTTAGCGCTCCACTTCTGGCCCTGCTGGTTCAATGCGGACGGGACCGCAAAAGGCAGAGCGGGCAGTCCTCTGCCCGCCGAAACTTCCACCGGCAAAGAACGGCGCGCACGGAGTGACGCGCCCTACCAGCCGGCCGGCTTCGACGGCATCATCGGCAATCCGCCGTGGGAAGGATTCAAACCCATCCGCAAGGAATTCACGGCGAACTTTTATCGCGGCAAACCGCAGTTCAGCAAAATGGGCATGGACGGCCCGACGTTCGAGAAGTGGTTTGCCGACGAACTCGAATCCAACAAGGAATTCGCCGCGCGCTGGCGCGACCACGAGGATTACTACGAGCGCCACAAAGCCTACTTTGGCCGCGCTTACCAGAAGCAGGGCACCGGCGACTGGAATCTTTTCAAGCTGTTCATCGAACGCGACCTCTCACTCGTGCGCCACGGCGGACAGTTCTCGCTGCTGGTGCCGTCCAGCATCCAGACCGATGAAGGATGCGCCGATCTCCGCCGCTGGTTCATCACCGAAAACCGTCTGGATGAACTGACCTCGTTTGAAAATCGCGGCTACAAGGTGCTGGAGGATGGGGAAGAAAAGACCAAACAGATTTTCCCCGACGTGGATGGCCGGTTCAAATTCAGTTTCTTCAAGGTCGTCAAAGGCGCGGTGACGCCGAAAGACCACGCTTTCGATGCGCGGTTTTACCTGCACGACCCGAAAGACCACTCATCCGCGCCAATCCGCTACGCCGTTGAAATGATCCGGCGTTTCTCACCTCACAACGAATCGTTCATGGAGTTTCGCTCCCCAACTGATTATGCGCTGGCGGCGAAAATCCGGGGCGGTCATCGGTTGCTGGGAGAGTTGGGTTACACGTTCCGCCGTGAGTTGCACATGACCGGGGACAACCGGTTCTTCCAGAAACTTGGCGACAAGAAGCCAGCCAAAGAGCAGCTACGCCTTTACGAGGGCAAGATGATCCATCAGTTCGACGCGGACTACAGCCCGCCCACTTTTGTCGTGGACGAGGTTGAGGTGCGCGAGGAATTGTTGCGGAAGGAAATCTTCCGGCTCAGTCAATTTGTCCGGGACGAAAAGCTGGAAAAACTCGAAGGTAAAATAGTCCCAAACGCGCGCGATGAACTGGACGATTTGCTTCGGCAGGTGTTTGAGAAACGTAAATTCAAGCTCCAATACGAGTTTGATCGGTTTGCCTATCGTGAAGTTGCGAGTTCCACGAATGAGCGGACAATTATTTCCACCATCATTCCCAAGCAAGTCTGCGCGGCTCACACGCTCATGTATCTAAACCCTTACTGCTATGAAGTGGATGGGAAGGAAAAACTTCAACAGAGAGAGGTGGCATCTCATTCACTTCGTGAACTAGTTTGCCTGACAAATTCGCTTGTCCTGAACTTTCTCATCCGCAGCAAGGTGACAACTCACGTCAGCATTTTTCAATTTGAAGAGCTTCCGATTCCTCAACTGACCGGAGGGCAGAGAACAAAACTCGCTGAGTTTGCCGAAGCGCTGTTGAAAGACCCACGCGACGTGAAAGAGCGGGCGGCGCTGGAAGTGTTCATTGCGCAGCAGCTCTACGGCCTGTCGCGGGAAGACTGGCAGCACCTCACCGGCACCTTCACCTTCGGCGGCGGCGAAACCAAAGTCGAACTGGACGAAATCATCCGCCGCTCGCCCTCTGGTAAGCCGACCTTTCAACCCCAGCACCAGCCATGACCTCCCTCACCTTCCCCTTCACCGAAGAAAAAATCCGCGCGCTCAAAGTCGGCGACGACGTTTTGATTTCCGGCGTCGTGTTCACCGGGCGCGATGCGGTGCACAAGTATCTGCACGAGGGCGGCAAGCTGCCGCCGGGCGTCTCGTTGCGCGACGGCATCATTTACCACTGCGGTCCGGTGATGATGAAGCAGGCCGACGGCTCTTACCAATGCACCGCCGCCGGCCCCACCACGTCCATCCGCGAGGAGCCGTATCAGGGGCAGATCATCCGCGACTTCGGCGTGCGCGGCGTCATCGGCAAGGGTGGCATGGGTGACCGCACGCTCGCGGCGTGCAAGGAGCACGGCTGCGTGTATCTGCACGCCATCGGCGGCGCGGCGCAGGTGCTCGCCGAGTGCATCAAGAAGGTGCGCAACGTTTATTTCCTCGAAGAGTTCGGCTCGCCCGAGGCGATCTGGGAACTGGAAATCGAAAACTTCCCCGCCGTGGTCACGATTGATGCGCACGGGAATTCGCTGCATAAGGAAGTCATGGCGGCCAGCAGCGCGGAATTGGCGAAGCGACTCTGACCTGACCGCGCCGGAACTTCCGCCGAGGCGCAGGGTTAATCCTTGAAAAACTTCCGCCGGAAGTGAGTAATCACCGCATTGAGCACAGAAGCGGCCACGGCGGTGCCAGCCGCGGGCCAATTCGCATGAGACACAACGCCAAATTATTATTTACCGCGCTGCTGCTGTTCGGCTTCGTCAGCGCGTTCGACCAGCCCGCCGGCACGAAGCTCTGGGATTTTTTCGCCGGTCAGCCCATCCAGTCCTCGCCCGCGCTCGGCGCGGACGGCACGGTTTATTTCGGCGCGGACAACGGCAAGCTCTACGCCTTCGACCCGAAGGGCAACGGCAAGTGGGAGTTTGTGACCGGCGATGCGCTGGTGGCCTCGCCCGCCGTCGCCGTGGACGGCACGGTGATTGTCGGTTCGGTGGACGGCAACCTCTACGCAGTCGGCGCGGACGGCGTGGAGAAGTGGCGTTTCCGTGCGGATGGCAAGATCGTCTCCTCCCCGGCGATCGGCCTTGATGGGGCGATTCATTTCGGCTCAATGCGGAACACGCTGTTCGCGGTGAACCCCGACGGCACGAAACGCTGGGAGTTCACGGCCGACGACGCCTTGGTGTCCTCGCCGGCGATCGGACGGGACGGCACGGTGTATGTCGCGTCGTTGAGCGGCACACTCTACGCCGTGGATTTGGGCGGCAGGCGGAAGTGGCAGTTCAAAGCCGGCGACAAGGTGAACTCCTCGCCCGCCCTCGGCCCGGACGGCACGATTTATTTCGGCGCGTTCGATGGTCATGTCTATGCGGTGAAACCCAACGGCTCGAAGAAATGGACCTTCGCCACGGGTGCGGCGGTGCGCGGCTCGGCTGCGGTCGGCCCGGACGGGGCGATTTACATCGGCTCCGACGACCGCAGGCTCTACGCGCTTGCGCCGGACGGCTTCAAGGTGTGGACATTCACGACTGGCGGCTGGGTGCGCTCCACGCCGGCAGTCAGCGGCGATGGCTCGGTTTATGTCGGCTCCTACGACAACAGTTTTTATGCGGTCACGAAGGACGGGAACAAACGATGGGAGTTCGCGACCGACTCGGCGATTTCCTCCTCTCCCGCGCTTGCGCCGGACGGCGTGGTTTATTTCGGCGGCTGGAACAAACGCTTCTACGCCGTGAAGGGCAGTGGGGGGCTGGCACCCAGTTCCTGGGCCAAGTTCCGCGGCGACGCGCGCCAGACCGCCTTCGTTGAAAGGGAATTTGCCGTCGCCCAATACGTCCGGCCCGTTGTGCGTCCGGCATTCCCGGTCGAGGACGCGCGGCCCGTCGCTGTCGTTGGCCAGGCCGCCGCAGCGGAGGAACTCGCCCGCGCCCAAGCCGCGCGTGAGCTGGCGATGGCTGCGAAGAAGGACTCCGCTGCGCGCACCAAGATCGCCGTCGTCCCGCCGCCAGTCGCACCCAGGCAACCCGATGCCTCCGCCGAGGCGAAACGGCTTGCCAAGGCGCGCGCCGAAGCCGATGCCAAGGCTGCGCGCGAAGCACAGGCCGCCCGTGCAGCCGAGAAGAAGGCTGAGGCCGACGCGAACCGCAAGATGCTCGCCGACAACGCACGCGTTCTGAAGGACGCCGAGCTGGCCCGCAAGACTCAGGAGCAGGAGGATTACCGGCGTGCCCTTTCCGCCAGCGAACTGGCGCGCAACGCACGGCGCGAGGCCAGCCTGCGTGAAGCCGCCACCCGCAAGGCCGCCGAGGATGCAGAGCGCATGACCAAGGCCCGGCAGGCAATGGAGCGCAAGGCGCAGGAAACCGAAAACACCCGCAAGCTGGCCGAGGCGAAGGCGCAGGCCGCGGCCGACCGCAAGGCGGCGATGGAGTTTGCGCGCCAGACCAGGCTACAACAGGACGCCGAGCGGAAGGCGGCGGAAGCGAAAGCCAGAGCGGACGCGCAGGCTGAAATTGCGAAGAGCAAACAAGTGCTTGAGGAGAGCCGCCGCATGCTCAAATCCGCGGAGGAGGCCCGCAGGGCCGAGGAGGCGGATGCCGCCCGCCGTGCCGCCGCCGCTGCCGAGCTGGCTCGTCTCGCGAAGAAGGAATCCGATCAACGCATCGCCGCGAAACAGGCTGCTGACCTTGCCGAGGCGAAGCGGGCGCTGGCCGAGGCCCAGGCCGCTGAAGCCGTCCAGCGCAAGGCCGCCGAAGAGATCGCGCGGCTGGCGGCGGCGGAGCGCAAGGCGCAGGCCGCTGCCGCCGCCCGGGAGCTGGCGGAGGCGAAAGCCAGGGCCGAGTTGGAAACCAAGGCCGCCGCCGAGGCCGAGCGCCTGCGCGTGAAAGAGCAGGAGATTTCCCGCAAGGTCATGGCGGACTCGGAAAAGGCCGCGCGTGACGAGATGGAACGTCAGGCCCGCGAAGCCGCTCGCGAGGCCGCCCGCGAGCAGGCCGCCGAGCGCCGCCGCATCGAGGCCGAGCGCCAGAAGTGGGAGCCGGTGTCCGGCGGTTTTTTCCGCCGGCTCTTCGGCGGTGGCTCGTCCGAACCGAAGGTCAAAGCGGAAACTTCCGCCGCTCCGACCGTTGTCGCGCCTGCTGTCTCCGCGCCGCAGGCGACTGTGTCCGTGCCCACACCTCCGCCGGTGGCTCCGGTGCCCGTGGCGACGCCGCCTATAGTTTCCACACCGGTTGCGCCTCCGCAGCCGGCGGTGACAACTCCGGCAGTGATGGCTCCAGTCGCCAGCGCGCCCAGCGTGCCGCTGAAAATTATTTCCGACTCGGCGGAGCTGGTTCGTCCCGCTGCTCCAGCCGCGCCGGCCACTTCGTTCTTCACGCCGGCGCAGCCGACGGTGGATCCGCTCGCAGAACAGATTGAGCTGATCAAGCAGCGCGCCGCCGCCGCCCAAGCTCAGGCGCAGCCTCCAGTCGTGCAACCCGCTGTGCCGCAAACCTACGTCCCGCAAGTCGCGCCGCCCGTCGTCGAGACCGCCGTTGCGCAGCCGAAGCCGGAGCAACCGGGTTTCTGGTCGGGCGTGAGAAGCTTCTTCATCCGCAGCAAGAAGGATCAGCAGTCACAAACCGCACAACAGCAGCAGCGCCCCGTCGCTCCGTGGCCGCCCGCGAACATCGTCGTGCGCGACCCAAGGGCGGTGCAGACGCAGGCGCAAGTGCCATCCGGACTCGCGCCGGGCGGAGTGTTGGCGACGAATTTTCCGCGCGTGCAATACGCGCCCGTCACGAATCAAAACAATCTGTTCCTTTCGCGTGCGATGGGGATGCCGACGAACACCCCCGGCATGCCGCAGCCGCCCGCCCAGCCGCGTGAAGTGCGCGAGATGCGCCCCGGCAAGACCAACACGCAGGGCATCACGGATTTGCAGGGCACCGCGCCCATCGAGATCATCCAGGGCCGAGTGAAGGCGGTGCTGCGCGTCTATACGACCGGTTCCGGCCGGGTCATCCCTGATCTCAACGGCGCGGAACTGGATGTCGGTCAGACTTACACGATTGAGGCGCAGCCGGCGCGCGGCGCGGTGTTCCTCGGCTGGACCGGCAGCATCGAGACCAATTCGCCCGCGCTTCGTTTCGTCATGCGCACCGGCACGATCCTCTCGGCCAACTTCCAGTTCGGCTACAACATGGAACGCGAGGCGCCCGAGGTCGCCATCACTTCGCCCGCCGACGGCGCGCGGTTGAATTTTCCCGGCTTCACGTTGCAAGGGCAGGCCCGTGACAACGTCGCCGTCGCGCACGTGGATGTTTCGGTCAACGGCGGCCCGTGGGAGCCGGCGCAGGGCGCGGACAACTGGGTCTTCCAAAGCGGCGCGCGGCCCGGGCCGAACTACGTGCGAGTGCGCGCCGTGGATCAGGCCGGCAACGAATCGCAGCCCGCCCTTCGCTCGTTCTACTACTCCGTGCCCAGCACGCTGACCGTGCGCGTCAACGGCGCGGGCACCGTGGAGCCGGACTGGGGCGGACGCCTGCTCGATGTCGGCGGCGCTTACGAACTTCGCGCCACGCCGGCGGCTGGGCACATCTTCACCGGCTGGAGCGGTGGCGTGAACGGCACATCGCCGCTGCTACAGTTCACGATGCAGACGAACCTCGTGGTGGAGGCGAATTTTGCCCCGCGCGTGGCGAGCCTGGCGCGCGGCTCATTCAACGGCCTCGTCTTTCCGACCAACTCGCTCGTGCCCGCGAAGTGCGGCTTCTTCCAGGTCGAGGTCGGCGCGGACGGCTCCTTCACCGGCTTTTTGCGGCAGGGCATCGCGAGTCATCCGCTCGCGGGGCGTTTCGACTTGAACGGCCTGGCCACGGCCACCGTCACGCGCGCGGGCCAGTCACCGGCCACCGTGTCGCTGCAACTCGACACCACATCGGGCGAGCGGCTCATGGGCCGCTTCGACGACGACGGCACGGTCATCGAGATGTTCGCCTATCGTCAAGTCTTCGACGGGCGCGTCTCGGTGACGCCGCTGGCGGGCCGCTACACCTTCGTCATGCCCAGTCCCACGAACGTCGTGAACAGCCCGGCGGGCGACGCCTTCGGTGAAATCATCGTGGACGGCGCGGGCCGTGTGAAGTTTGCCGGCGAGTTGCCTGACGGCACGCCAATCCGCCACGAGGCCACGCTCGCCCGCAACGGCCTGCTACCGCTGCACGTCCCGCTGGCCGGCGGACGCGGCATGCTGCTCGGCTGGATCACCGTCTCGAAGGATCCCAACCTCGACGCGTTCGGTGAAGTCATCTGGCACAAGCCCCTCACGCCGCAGGATCGTTATTACCCCGGCGGCTTCTCCACGCGCCGTCATCTCTTCGGCAACCTCTACATTCCCACTGCTGTGGCGGCCAGTGGCGGGCGCGACATTGCCGGCATGTTGAGCGGCGGCGATCTCGACAAGGTCATCCTCGGCGACCCCGGCGTGCCGGTGTTGGCCGGCTCCCCTGGCCATGTGACACTCGCGCGCTTCAACTGGGTTTTCCGGCCCGACACCGGCTACGTGGACGGCACCTTCATCCACCCGGCGACGAAGCAGGAGACCGCCTTCCACTGCGCGCTGCTGCAAAAGCGCGGCTGGACCTCCGGCTACTTCCTCGGCCAGAACCACAGCGGCGTGGTCCAGCTCCAACTGCCGCAGTGAGCGCGCAAGAGCCTCACACTCCCTTTGGCACGCCCCAGTGGCCTTCCTTGCGATACTCGCGACGCACGAGCGCGTTCGCCTCGGCGTCGGCGGTGAACTGCTCCTTCACCGAGTTAGTTTCGGTGACACGCTGAAGATATCACCCGGACGGCGTCGGGGAAGATGAAATTCGCCGAGCACGCTTTAACCCTCTAGCGGCGGTCTATGACCGCCGCTACGCCGCCGCGCCACGGGACTAACGCGCCGCTGTCTTCGCCGTGCCCGTGCCGATGCAGAAGAGATGTGTGCCGCCGCGGAGATAGAGCCGGCCGTCGCTGATCGCGGGCGAGGCGTAGGTGGGTTCACCCAAGATGTTCGTGGCGACGAGGTCGTAGGTCTTGCCGGGCCGCACGACGTAGGCGATGCCGTCGTCATTGAGGAAATAGACCAGGCCGTTCGCGGACACGAGCGAGGCGTGACTGCGGCCGATCTTCTCCTGCCACATCGGCTCACCGGTTTTCGCTGCGAGACAGTTCGCCATGCCGGTGTCGCCGACGACGAGGAAGTAGTCTCCTTCGCTGATGGGGGAGGGGACGTAGGAAACCATGCTCGCCTTGGTGTGATGCCACGCGACCTGCGGGTGGGTGAACTCTCTCTGATGATAAATGTCGCCGAGGTCGCCGCTGCCGTTGTGACGCAAGCCGAGGAGGTGATGCTCCGGGAAACCGGCGGTGAGGAAGAGCAGATCGGCGCGCTCGTTATAGACGAGCGAGGCGACGTATTGCTCGGTGGGGCCTTTGAGATACCAATGGAGCTTGCCCGTGTCGGGATCGTAGCTCGCGGTGGATTTGTCGCCCGCGAGAATCATCTGCGTGCGGCCCGAGAGCTGCCGGATGAGCGGTGCGCAATAGCTGCGGGTGTGATTGGGGCGCGGCACCTTCCAGAGCGTCTTGCCCGTGGCCTTGTCGAGCGCGGCGATGTAAGAATCGCCGTCATGGTCGCCGTTCACAATCACTTTGTCGTTGTGCAAAATCGGCGAAGTGCAGAAGCCGTGCACGCTCTTGAACACGCCCGGCCGCGCGAGCCACTGCTGCTTGCCGCTGAAGTCATACGCCGCCACGACCATGTCCTGCACGTCGAGGAAAGCGACATAGATGAACTTGCCGTCGGTCGCGGGCGTGCTGGAGGCGTGGCTGTTCTCGCGATGCTTCTTCTCCAGCGGCGACTTCACGACGGTCTGCTCCCAAAGAACCTTGCCGCTGGTCTTGTCGAGGCAGATCAAGTTGCGACCCTCGGTTTCCGCGACGGCTCCGACGGTGAAGAGCCGGTCGCCCCACACGATGGCCGAGGCGTGACCACCGGCGAGCGGGGTTTTCCAAAGCACGTTCTCGGTGCCGCTCCATTTGACGGGGACGTTCTTTTCGGCGCTGGTGCCGTCGCCGCGCGGACCGCGCCAGCCGGGCCAATTCTCCGCGAGAACAGGTAACGCGCAGAGGGCGAGCAGCAGGGCGGGCAGGATTTTCATGTGCGAGGAATGGACGGCGCGGAGGCGGCTGGATTCAGCGGGACGGTGAAAATGGCTCGCCAGCACGCGGGGCGATGGCTTTGATGTGAGCCTAAGCAGCCAGCACATCGACGGCTTCGGCCACACGCTTTGAACCATGAGTGACGACGGATCGAAAAATGACTCCAAATTTGGCTGGCCGTTCTGGTTGCTCCTCGGGGTTGTGCTGGCAGCGGCTGCCGCCGTTGCCGTCCCAAACTTCATCAAAGCGCGGAACACTCGGTCCCGAAATCCATGCATCGCCAACCTGAAGCAAATTGACGGCGCGGTGCAGCAGTGGGCCTTGGAAAACAAGCAGACCGCGACGGACACCTATTCGTTGAGTGACCCGACATTGTTGGCTTACATAAAGGGCAGCGCGCTGCCCGAGTGTCCCCAAGGCGGGCGTTACTTACCCGGCACGAACGTCGGGAGCAATCCCAGGTGCAGCCTCAGGCGCATGGGGCACACGCTCTGAATCATCGCCCCATGCTGCCACACACCGGACAGTCTGCTCGCCGCGTCGCCTTGAGCCGGCGGAATTCCATTGTGCCCAAGTCCATCACCAGCCGCGTGCCGGCGAGCGGTTCGCCCAGGCCGGTGAGGAGTTTCACCACTTCCACCGCGCCGATGCCGCCCGCCACGCCGCTCACCGCGCCGAGCACGGGGAAGCGCCGCCGCCAATCCGGAGGAATCTCCGGCACGAGACATTGCAGGCAGCCGGTGCGGCCCGGAATGAACGTGGTGACGTGCGCCTCAAAGGCATAGACGGCGCACTCCACCATCGGCTTGCGTGCGGCGACGGCGGCGCGGTTCAACGCGAGTCGCTCCTCGAACATTGGCGCGGCGTCCACCACCACGTCGGCCTGCACGACGAGCGATGCGGCGTTGGCGTCGGAGATGTTCTCCGCGACATCTGTGATTTCGAGGCGCGGGTTCAGGTCGCGCAGCCGGCGCACGATGCTTTCCATGCGCGGCTGGCCGACGCGGTCGTGCGTCTGGAGGAGCTGGCGGTTCAAATCGCCGGGCCGGA
>CAYZJP010000103.1:0-17802 GCA_964478755.1 uncultured Klebsiella sp. | reverse complement strand
AGTTTCGACCGCCCGCCTTTTGCGCCGCGCGCCTCTCCTGCCGCCGTGCAAACTTTGAAAATGCCCCTTTTGCAGAGGTCTCTGACAACTATCCTTCGGAAAAACTGTCCCCAACTTCGGGCTGGCGTTTTTTGAGAACGCGATTATGCCAACGCCCATGCTATTTTGGGGCACATTTTCACAAGGGTCTTTCCTAGTTTAGAGGGCGAGAGCGGGTTTCTTTCAAGAGCAGCAAGTAGAGGCGATCATGGCGGTGGTTCCACCGCCATTGGGATTCTTTGAGGTGCAGGGGGAATTTGTCAGGACGCACGCCCCGCTGTTTGGCCAGGCGCGTCTTGGCAAAGCCCCAGAAGGACTCGCTGCCGTTGATGGGCCGCTTGCCCCGGGCAAATTCATTCTCATGGTGATGCACCCGATGATGCTTGAACCCGTCCAGGACGAGTCCGTCATACGCCTTCCAGCCGTCGGTGTGGATGGTCGCCGCGCCGTTGACCTGGCCGTGGACCCCCCTTAAGAGCTCGGTTTTCGAGCAGTGGGGCACGATCTGGGCAAACACCTTGCCCTCCCGTTTGAGCAGCCCGATGACCGGGATCTTCCGGCCCGCGCCGCGTCCGCGTTTGCCGCGCACCCGGCGCGGCCCGAAATAACTTTCGTCCACCGCGACGAGGCCGCCGACAAAGGGTCTGGCTTCGGCCTCCGCCAGGGCGACCACTCGCGCTCGTAACAACGGGTAAAGCCGGCGGGGGGGTGTTCTTGTTGACGCCGCACATCTTGGCCGCCGTTAACGCCGGCACATCATGGGCCAAACACCGCAGCACCGCCCGAAAATCCCGCTCCAAAACGTGCGCACGACGCAAATACTTGTTTCGCATTGTCTGTCCAGCCAGTTCACCAGTTCCTCGCCCTCTAAACTAGGAAAGACCCTTCTTGAATTGCTCATCAGTCTGGTCTCGACCGTTCCATGCCGTGTTGAGGTGATGGTAAAGATGGCTCATGCCAACCTGAAACTCCTCAACTCCGTAATCTGGCTCGCTTGCAAGCTCGGCAATCGTCCGGTCAAGCTCCTCTTTTGCTTCTCGCAAATGAAATAGAATGACTTGGTGGTTCATAAAGCGTCACGATGCCTAACATATAATTAGGCCGCAATTTTGCGGCCTATCCCAAGTGGCTGGCGGCAGGATGTCCCTTCGCCACGCATTTGTCCAGAGGCGGGCGCTTCGCGTTGGCATCCGATGCTGAACCCGGCAAAGACCGCATTGGCCCTGTCGCACCGAGGCGGGTGCCGGGCGGCAGCTCCCAGCCTTCCGGCGTGTCGCCGCGCTTCACGGAAGCGCGCGGGACAGGATGGCTGTTGCTTTCCCCACCTCCGCTGCGTTGCTCGGATGCGCACTGAGGGGCGATAGGAAACGAGACTAAAGCATTCATCTTATGGGAAAAATTGTGATCCGGAGAGAGGTTTCGATGGCCAATGAATGGCCGATGAGTAGCAAGAGAAAGGAAACAAACATGAAACGAGAACTGTTCATCGCGGCATTGTCCGCCGCGCTGGCAACGGGCCTGGGGTCCGGGGCGCGTGCAGATGACCGGCAGCAGTTGGATGCGACCGTGTCCACGCTGAATCAGATGGAAGTAAAACACGGCGACCATGACGCGCTGTATGCGCGCATCGCTGCCGAGACGGGCGTGAGCGTCGAAACGCTGCGCAAAGAACGGACCGACACCGGAATGGGATTCGGCTCGCTGTTGATCGCCAATGAACTGGCCAAGGCCTCCGGCAGATCATTCGCCGAAGTGGCGGCTGAGTTCAAGGCGGGCAAGGGCTGGGGCCAGATCGCCGCCGAGGCCAACGTGAAACTGGGCGCGCTGATGAAGGCCGCCCACCGCGTCGAGACCAAGGTCGAAAGCGACCGGCGCGACCTGGAGAAACGCATGGCCCGCGAAAAGCAGGATCTCGACAAGAAGGTCGTGGCCTTGGACGCGGCCGCCAAGCACGGTGAGGACGTGGTTTACGCCCGCATCTCCGCCGAGACAGGCGTGGCCATTGAGACCCTCCGGAAGGAAAAGGCCGAGAGCGGCCTGGGCTTCGGCGGGCTTCTCATCGCCACCGAGCTCTCCCAAGCCTCCGGCAAGAGCTTTGCCGACGTGGTCGCGGAGTTCAAGGCCGGCAAGGGCTGGGGTGAAATCGCGGTCGAGAGCAACCTTAAGCTCGGCAAGATGATCAGCAGTGCCGCGCAAGTGAACACGGCGGTCGAACACGATCACGGAAAGTTGGCGGCGCAAGGCAACGCCAACGCCGAAGTCCAGCAGGGTGGAAACCGAGCCTCCGGCAACGTGAGCGCATCAGGTGCCATCAATCGGGCAACCCCGCTGCGCACGCCGCCAGCACCGGCACTGCCGGTGGGACATCGCAGATGATCGAGTCTTGAAACGAACAGGGACCGCCTTCAAGGAAGGCGGTTCTTGCTTTTTGGATCGTTCGTCGCGGAAGGCAGCCTGAGCGCCCTAGGCCAGCCCGGACTTGCGCGCCGCCGCGAGACCGGCGGCGGTAAGCTGTTCGAGTTCCGCGAAGAGTTCCTCGTCGGGGTGTTTGAAGTTGAAGCAGGATTTGCCCTGCATCCGGGCGAGCAGTTTTTTGGAGAGCTTCGCGCGTAGTTCAGGATGGCCATACACGGGCATGAAATGATAGCCGACATAGGCCTTGCTGATCTTCACCCACGCGACGGGAAAGCCCTTCTTAAACTTGGGGCTGTAACCAATTGCGAGACAGTAATGATCCGGCGTGTCGACGCTCACGGTGAGCCGCGCGGCATACGGCTCCAGGATGGCGCGCAGCCGGGCGAAGACCGCAGCGAAGGCGGGGGAGATGGAGGCAGAGGAAGTTTTGGTCGCGCAGGCTAACGAGCGCGCAGTGGGGGATTGGGGTGCTGGTTTCACTCGTCGAGGATGTTGCACTTACACAAAATGGAACTTTCGCGTCTTCCTGCTCACCTTATGAAATCCTGATGTTACTTCGCCCTCACGTCGTAGCAAAGCAGCACGTCCATGTCGCGGAGGTAGAGTTTGCCGCCGGCGATGACGGGGTGCGCCCAACTGTTCTGCTTGCTGCGATCCGGCTGCTCGAAGCGGCCCTTTTCCTTGTAGCCATCGGGCGTGGCCTCAATCAGTGCGACATTGCCCTTGCCCCCTTCGCTGCGGCAATAGAAGTGGCCGTCGGCATAAGTGATCGCGCCCTTGCCGACGCCGCCGTTCTTCCACGCGACTTCGCCGGTGCTCATCTCCATGCAGGTCCAGCCGCCGCTGTCGGAGTGACCATAGAGGTGCTTGCCCAGCAGGATGACGCCGCCGTGGTGGTTCGCGATGTTCTTGTTCGCATAAACTTCCTCGGTGGTGATGCCACCGCTGTCGGGCTTGAGCTTGAATAGGTTGCAGCCGACGCCGTAGCTCGACGTGACGAAGACGAGGTCGCCGTTGAGCACCGGCGTGGCGATGCTGGCGGTGGAACCCTTGCGCGGCGCGCGCCAGAGCAGGTTGCCGGTGGCGGCGTCAATGCCGGCCACGCTCTCCTCGGTGAACTGGGCGTAGTGACGCTTGCCGCCGAAATCCGACGGGACGATGGAGGAGTAAGCCGCGCGGTCCGTCCACTGCTTGCTCTGCCAGAGGAGCGCGCCGGTCTTTTTGTCGAGGGCGACCATCGTGCCCTGCTTGCCACCGAGCGTGAGCAGCACTTGCCTGCCGTCCACAAGCGGACTCTCGGTGTAGTTCCAGCCGGCATAGCCGCCGCCGAAATCCTTCTGCAGGCTCTTGCTCCAAACCAGCTTGCCGGCCTTCGCGTCGAGGCACACGAAGTCTCCGAACTGCGCGAGCGCATAGACCAGCCCGTCATCAACCGTGGGCGTGCAGCGCGTGCCGGGGTAATTTCCGCCGGGCTTGCCGATGGTCTCGGACTGCCAGAGCGGGCTGCCGTCTTTCGTGCTGAAGGCCAGCACACGCGCGCCGTCCGGGCCATCGCCCATCGTGATGACGCGCCCATCCACGACCGACACCGAGGAGTAACCGGTGCCGCACCCTGTGGCTTTCCACGCGAGCGGCGGACCGCCCGCAGGCCACTCTTTCAACAGGCCGGTTTCAGTGGATATGTCATCGCGCTTCGGCCCACGCCACGTGGGCCAGTCGCCGGGCGCGGCGAGGGCGGGGAGCAACGAGACGAGAAGGACGAGGGCGGGCGAGCTGTTGGGCAGGTTCATGGGATTGAATGGTGAATCGAACAGGGAGCGGCAGGCAATTCGGGAGCGCCGCGCGCGGAGCGGCTGACCGGCAGCGGGGCGAGGTCGGGTTCGAGGAATTCCGCCTTCGCCTGCCACGACATGATGCGGTCGCGCGAGTAGAAGAGGCGGAGAGACTTCCGTTGCGACAGTTCGGGATGCAGCTCAAGAAATGCGTCCGCCGTCTCCGCCGGGCCGTATTCGGCGAGGATGACCTGCACGAGCCGCAGCCAGGCCACGGTGAGCGTCTCGTGATAGCCGCGGTCGAGTGACTCGGCAACTTTCTGCGCGGCGTTGAGCGCCTTGAGGCCGGAGCGCATCTGGTCCACCGCGTCAGGGAAGGAATGCTGGCGCAGGTAAAGGTAAGCGATGCGGATGTGCTCGGCGTGATGCCACTTCTCCTCCGGAAGCGTGCGGCGCTCGAACTGCGCAAGCAGCTCGGCGTCGGTCAGCGTGCCGTTGGAAGAGGGTGCGCCCACGGCGTCACTTGGCCGAGGCCTTGGGCTTTTCAACCGCCGCCACCTTCAACGTGAGCGGTTGATCCACCTTGATGGTCTGGCCGTTCAGCTTGAGCTCGGCCTGAAGTGTGAGCTTATGTTCGCCGGGCGTGGCGTCGGGTTTGGTTTCGAGCGAGAGTTTCGCGTCGGTGCCGTCGCGCGGGATGGTGAGCTTCGCGGCGGAGACGCCCTTCACGCTGCCGGGCACGACCAGGTTCACGTCCACGGGATCCTTGAAGTCATAAAGGCGGGCCAGTTTCACCGGAACCTCAACCTTGCCGCCCTGGGCGAGCGACTGCGCAGCGGGTTCGTCCAGCTTGATGGGTGCCGGCGTGATCGTGAGCGTGATGGGCATCGAGTAAAACGCGGCGTCCACGTCGCGCGGCTTCGACTTGTCGGCCATCTGTTTCATGGTGTTTTGCGCGGCGGTTCTCTTCGTCTCGGCCTCCTTGGCCTTGGCTTCGGCGTCCTTCGCGGCTTTCTCGGCGGCGGCTTTGGCCTCGGCGGGTGCGGTGACTTTGGCGGCGGCGTCCTTGGCTTCCTTCGCGGCCTTCGCGGCGTCAGCAGCTTCCTTGTCGGCGGCCTTCGACGCATCTTCAGCGGCCTTCGAGGCGGCCATGTAAGGCCGCATCTTGCCCTTCGCACGGGTCTGAAGCCAGAAGGTGTGCTGGCCGACGGGGAGCTTTTGGTCGGCGAGGTTGATGACGAGTTGGATGGACTTTGTGTTTTCGCCGCCGGCCAGCTCTGGAATCTTGTCGAGGTCCTTGTTGCCGGTGACTTTGAGCTTCACGTCGGTCTTGAAGTCAGCGCGGCGCGTGAAGTTCACCGGGATGAGCAGCTTGTTGAACACGCACGTCTCCAACGGCTGCTTCGCTTCCATTGCGAAGGTGAGCGGCGCGGACTCGCGGTCGGTGACGGCAAGGGGAAAACTGCGAGCAAGCCGTGTCTGCGGGCCTTCGGTCGTGTTGTTGTCTGTGACGAGGTCCCAATTCACCGTGCTCAGGCGCGCCTCGCGGACCAACTGCGCGTCGCCGACCTTCGCGGTGCCGGCGATCTTGATTTCGCCCAAGCCGGTCGGCGCGTCGTCCTTCGCGGCGAGGAATAGGCTGATGGAGTTGGATGCCGCCGGGATGATCACGGCCGCCGCAGTCACACCGGCTGGCAAACCCGACACGCTCACGTTGATGTCTTCCTTGAAGCCGTCGCGACGGAACACAAGCAGCTTGATCGGAAGCGCTTCGCCACGCCAAAGCGAGGACGCGCTGGTGACGACGTCAATGGGCGCCTTCTTCGTCGGCGCGGAATCAGGCACCGCAACGAGGCGGAAGTCAGGCGCTTCCTTGCGCAACGTGAGCAGATAGACATGGCGCGGGCTGGCGATCGTGCGCCCGAAGAGGTCGCGGATGCCGATGCGATACGACGCGTCCTCCTTCGCCTCGAAGCGTCCGGCGGGATCGCGGTGCGCGGTGTTGAACTCCGGCCCGCCAAGATTCGTCGCGGACTCGGCCAGTTCTTGCACGTCGGCAAACGTCTCCTCGCCCTTGTCGTTCTTCGTCACTTTTTGAATCACCACGAACGGCGAGGTCGGCAAGCCAAGCCGGTGCGAAATCACTTCGATCCAGAACGCGTCGCCCTTCTTCGCGTCGAAGGCGAACCAGTCGCGGTCGTTCGGCGTGGCGAACTGGCCGGCGATGGTCGCGGGCAGCGAAACTTTCTGCGCCTTGTCCGGCGAGTTGTTCGGTTCGGTCTCAGTCACAACTGGCGCGCCAGCGAACGTGAGCAGCGCGGGATTGGAGAGCGCGCCGTTCGCACCCTTCAAACGATACTCGAAACCGTCGAGGCCTGCCGACTCGCCGCCGAGCGTGAGCGCGGTGGCAAGCCGTTGGAGCGCGGTGGTGTCGCTGGGGGGGGTGATCTCGACGACGAGCTGGTCCAACTGCTTTCCGTTCACGCTGACTTGCGATGGCACGCCGCCGGGAAGATTCCGGCCGAAGACCGTGACCTTGCTCTTCTTGCCCGGCTCTACCGCTGGCGGAAACACAAACTCAATCTGCGGTCCGGTCGAAACCGTGAGCCGGTAGAAATACTCCGGTCCGCCGCGATAGACGAAGTCGTTTACCTTCAGGATGAGCGTGCCATCCGTCGTCGCCGTGTGGTCAATCAGCCCGCCCAGCCGCGCGCGCTCCAGCTCGCGGCCGTCCGGCGTGAGCAGCAGGAGCGAGTCCGACGCACGCGAGTCCAGTTCGCGCGACGCGCAGTCCGCGAGGACGCGCTGGCCTTTTTTCACGGTGAACTTGTAGTAGTCCGCCGCCTGGCTGTCAGTGTGGCCGTTGACAACGGACTCGAGCGCGATTTCCTGCGCGGTTTCGGGCGAGTTGTTGCCGCTTTTTTCCATGACCTCGGCGAGGGCGCCGACGATGAAAGTGCGCGGGTTCGACAAACCGAAGCGTCCCAGCACGCGCGCCTCATACGCGCCCGGCGGCACGTCCGAAGCGACGGTGACGGAGAAACTGTTGGCCGCCGCGAGCGCCTTCGCGGTGATGCCGGGATGTGTGAAGCGCAGTTGAATCTCATCCAGCTCCGCGCCGGTCGCGGCCACGTCCACGGTGGAGCCGGCCTTCGCGCCCGGCGGAAAGACGGTGAAAAGCTTGGGCTGCGGAAGCTGGGCGCGGGCGGCGAGGCCGAGCGCGAGGAGTCCGGTCAAAGCGAGGAGCCGCGCCGTCACACGACGCTGAACGGTGAGTTGAAACACAGGTTGCATCTGATTTGCAGTGATAGACTGACGGCGGCAGTCGCGGACGAATTGAAGGAGAAATGCGTCGGAGGCGGCGAACTGACGCGGACTGAGGCCCGCCCTCCTCACGCCACGGATTCGGAAGGCTCCTTGTGCAGCTCCGCGTGCAGGCTGCGCAGCAGATCCTCGGCGGCGAACGGCTTCTTGAGAAACAACGGCACGCCCAGCTCGCGCAGGTCGGTGACGAACTTCTCGTGGCCCATGCCCGACGCGACGATGATGGGCAGCGTGGCGTTGCGCTTGCGCAGCTCGCGGCACAGCTCCACGCCATCCATGAACGGCATCAGGATGTCGGTGATGACCGCCTTGATGTCGCCCGCGTGCTGCTCGTAGAGGCTCAACGCCTGCTGGCCGTCGCGCGCGGTGAGCACTTTGTAGCCGTGCCACTCGAGAATCTCCGCGGTCACGTCCAGCACGCCCTGCTCATCATCGGCGAGCATCAGCAGCTCGCCGCTGCCGCGCGGCAGCTCGGCCTGAGGCGGACGTTCGGTCGTCTCCGCGCTCGCGGCGGGCAGATGGATTTGGAACTCCGTGCCCTTGTCCTCCTCGGTCTCGACGAGGATGAATCCGCCGTGGCTCTGCACCACGCCCAGCGCGGTCGCGAGGCCGAGGCCGACCGACTGCCCCGGCTCCTTCGTGGTGAAGAACGGCTCGAAGATGCGTGGCAAAATGTCGCGCGGGATGCCGACGCCCGAGTCCGTCACGCGGAACAAAACGTAGTTGCCCGGCTTCGCGCCGGTCGCGCGGCGGGCATGGATGAACTTCTCGTCCGCGAGCACGTTCTCCGCGCTGAACTTCAGCGTGCCGCCGGAGGGCATCGCGTCGCGCGCGTTGACCGCGAGGTTCAGCAGCACACGATGGAGCTGCTGCGCGTCGGCGGAAATCATCAGCAGATCGTCCGCGATTTCGCAACTGATGCGGACGTTGCGCGGGAACGTGTCCTGCGCGGACTGCACGGCCTCGCGCACGAGCATCTCCGGCGAGACCGGCGCGCGCTCGCCGTGGAAGCCGCGCGCGAAGGTGAGCACCTGCTTCACGATGTCCGCACCGCGCTGCGCGCTGGACTCGACGCTGTCCACGAGCGTGCGGGACTTGCCGCTGACCTGCTTGCGCAGGAGCTGCGCAGCCATGAGGACCGGCGCGAGAACGTTGTTCAGCTCGTGCGCCATGCCGCCGGCCAGCGTGCTGACGGCCTCCATGCGCTTGTTGCGCAACTGCTCCTCCGCGCGCTGCGACTCGGCCAGCTCGCTCTCCAACTGCTGGACATGGGCGTTCAAGTTCGAGGTGCGCTCGGACACGCGCAGCTCCACCTCGCCGTGGCTCTGCTGCAAGGCATCCTCCAGCTCGCGGCGCTGGGTCGTATCTTGTTCGGCCTGCTGGCGGGCGGATTCCAGGTCGCGGGTGAATGCCGCCAGCCGCTCGCTCAACTCCGCGTTGGCCTGGCGTAATTCGTCCTGCGCCGCACGCAGGGCCGCCGCGTCCTTTTCCCAGCTTTCCTTTGCGGCGTTGAAGGCGGCGACCTGCCCGGCCATCTGCGCCTCCGTCGCGTTGCCGGCACGGGCCAACGCGGCCTCGGCATTTGTGCGCTGCTCCGCCTCGGCTTGCAGGCGCGACGCGGTCACGGTGAGCTCGGCGTCACGTTCGGCGAGACGGCGCGTCAACTCCGCGTGCGCCTGCAGCAAGGTTTCGTGCGCCTGACGCAGCTCGGCGGAATCGCTGCCGGCCTTCGCCTCCGCCGTGCGCAGCGAATTGGTGAGTTCGCCGAGGCGGCGGTCGAATTCCTCGCGTTGCATCTGCCACGTCAGTTCCATGCGCAAACGCTTTTCCATCTCGCCGCGCACGGCCGTGTTCGCGGCCTCGAGATCCGTGGCTCGGTCGCGCAGGCGCTGCTCGGCGCTCATGGCGGCGACGCGGAGCCTTTCTTCCTCGCGCTCGCGTTCGGCGAGCTGCGCCTTGAGCCGTGAAGTGGCGTCCTCGACCACCTGCTGCTGCTCGGTGGTCAGCCGCTCCAACTCCGCGCGACGCGCGGCCAGCTCCGACTCGGCGGCGGCGCGGCGCACGCGTTCCTCATCGAGCTGCCGGTGGGTCGTCTCCAACGCCGCACTCCGCTCGGAGACGCGAGATTCGAGCGTGGCATTGGTTTGCGCGAGCGACTCCTCGACACGTTTGCGTTCGGCGAGTTCGTGCTCCAGCCGGGCGGTGGTGTCGCGCAGGGCCGAGGAACTTTCTCCCAATTGTTTTTCCAGCGCGGCGCGCGTTTTGCGCAACTCGGCTTCAGTCTGCCCGCGCTGTGCCGATTCGACCCGCAGGCGCTCCTGCAACGTCTGCACCTCCGACAACCGTTCGGCGAGCCGCTGCTCGGCGCGGCCGCTGTTCTGAAGCGCGGTTTCCTCGGTCTGCCGCCGGGTGGTGGCTTCGTGGTCGAGGCGCGAGCGGATGTCGAGCAGCTCCAGGTTCGCGTCGGCGAGTTCCTTCTCCAGGCCCTTCTTGGCGCGCTGCAACTCTGCCTCCGTGGTCTCGCGCTCGGCGGTTTCCCGTGCCAGCTCGTCCTGCGCGGCGGCCAGGACGCGGCGGCTCTCGGCATTGGTCTCGTCCAGTTCCGCGCGGAGCTTGCGGAGAACGGCCTCGGCCTCGGCCTCCTTCGCGACCTCGGCGTGCAGCTCCTCGCGCACGGTGGCGAGCAAGGCTTTCAGTTCGCTCGCGTGCTGTTCCGTCGCGGCATTTGCCAGCTTCCAAGCGGCCTCGACGCGTTCTCGCTCGGCAGACTCGAAGTCGAGCCGTGCCTGCAAGCCAGCGGTTTCAGCCGCGGCCGCGGCGAGCCGCTGGCCCAGCTCGGCTTTCGTCTTGGGCAGCGCGGTTTCCAGCTCCTCGCGCCGGGCGCGCTCGGAGCGGAACGCCTCGCGTGCGGCTTCCAGTTCGGAGGCGAGCAGCGTGACGCGCTCCTCGGAGGAACGGCTGGCCTGGAGCAAACTCTCCTCGTTTTGCTTGCGTTCGGCGGATTCGCGCTCGCTCTGTGCGCGAAGTTCGGCCAGCACTGCGAGCTGCTTGTCCAGTTCCGCCTTCGTCTCCGCAAGCTGCCGCTCCAAGCCGCCTCGGGTCGCGGCGAGCTGCTTCTCCAACTCCTCACGCTGCTCCGTTTCCGAAATCAAATTGTCCCAAGTCTTCTTCAGTTCCGCTTCCTGCTCGGCGAGCTTCTGCTGCTGGTCGGTGGCGGCCTGCTTCAACTCCGCCTCGCGCAGGGCGCTGGCAGCGGTCGCCTCATCGAGACGCGCACGGACCTCGGCCAGCGCGGCACTGGTTTCACCGAGCCGGCGCTCAAGCTCCGACTTCGACTGACCGAGCGCGGACTCCGCCTCCTCGCGACGCTCCAACTCGGCCTGCAACTGCTGGCGCAAAGCCGCGAGCTGCTGCTGCGTCTCGATGGCCTGCTGTTCCGAAGCGGTGCGTGTCTGCCCGGCTGCGGTTTCGACTTGGAGCCGGGCGGCTTCGGCGCGCTCCAACTGGGCGCGAAGTTCCGTGTGCGCGGCAAGCTGCGCCGCCAGTTCAGTTCGGATCTGGGCAAGCAGCGCGTTTGCCTGTTCGCGGTGCCGCGTCTCGACGGCCAACTGCTCGCGGGACTTCTGCAAGTCTGCGGCCTGCGCGGTGGCTTCCTCCAATTGCCTGCGCGCATCGGCAAGCGCGCCGGTGGCTTCGGCAAGCTGGCGCTCAGTCTCCGACTTCGACTGGCCAAGCACGTTCTCGGCCTGTTCGCGCCGGGTGGCTTCCGTTTGCAACTGCTGGCGCGCGTCGGCCAACTGCTGCCGCCCCTCAGTGGCCTGCTGTTCCGAAGCGGCACGCGTCTGTTGGGCGTCGGCCTCTGCGCGCAGCAACTGGGTGCGGAGTTCCGCAAGCGCGGCAAGCTGCGCCGCCAGTTCAGTTCGTGTCTGCGCAAGGAGGGCGTCCGCCTGTTCGCGGCACCGTGTTTCGCCGGCCAACTGCTCGCGGGACTTCAGCAAGTCTGCGGTCAACTGCCGTTGCGTCTCGATGAACTGCTGCTCGGACGAAGTGCGCAGGTCCAGCGCGGCAGTCTCGACCTGCTGACGCGCGGCCTCGGCGCGTTCCAGTTGCGTGCGAAGTTCCGACAACGCGGCCTCGTGCTCGACGGACTGTCCGGCGGCAGCCTTGGTGGCTTTGGCGAGCTGCTGTTGAAGCGCGTCGCGGGCGGTGGCGGCTTCGCTCAACCGCTGCTCCAACTGGGCGCGTTCGTTGCCCGCCGTCTGCGCCGCCGCCTGCTGTTCCTCCAGTTTCTTTTCCAACTGGGCCTTGCTCTCGGCAAGCGCGGCGAGGCGCGCGGCGGAGTCGGGGTTGATGTCACTGCCGGACTTGGCGGACCCGGCCTGCTCGTGACGGAGGACTGCGGCGGAAAGCTTTTCCTTGGTCTGCTCAAGTTCCGCGCCCAGCTCGACCATGCGCTGCTGGATGCTGGTGTTGGTTTGCAGCATCGCCTCCTCGGAGAGCGCCATCTCGGCCTCGGCGCGCTCGGCCTTCTCTCGCTCAATCTGGAGCGCGGCGCGGAGCGAGGCCAGCTCGGTTTCGAGGCGCGTGGCGCGCTCGGTTTCCGCGTGCAGGCGGGTGTGAATCGTTTCGAGCGCGGTGTCGGGCGCGTCGGCGGCGGACTGTAGTTTGTCGAAGTCCTCGCGCACGCGGCGCAAATCGTCCTCCGCGAGCTGGCGTTGCGTGCATTCGTCCTGCAATCGCTTCCGCAAGGCCTCCAGCTCGACGGGCGAGCTGGCGGTCCTCTTCTCCAATTCGGTCTTCTCCGCGCGCAGTGTCTTCTCCGTCTGCTCATGCTCCGCGACGGCCTTCTCCAGCCCGCTGATGATGTCGGTGAAGGTCGCGGTGCGCTCGCCGACGAGTTTCTCGACTCCGTCGCGGGCCTTGGCGAGCTCGGCTTCAACCGTCTCGCGCCCGGAGAGTTCGGCCCAGAGCTGGCGGTTGGCGGATTCGATCTCGGAGTCGCGCTTCTTGAGTTCCTCTGCGCGGCGTTCCAGCTCGACGCCGATTTCCTTGCGGTAGGAGGCCTCCTGTTGGACGCGGGCGAGCGCGGTGTCGAGCGCGGCGGCCTGGTCGGCGGTGCGCGCGTCATCGGCAACCTTGCGCTCGTTGATGTCGAGGATGGAGCCGATGATGCCGGCCGGCAGCTCGTGGTCATCGAGCAGACGCGTGGCGTGGCCGGCGACCCAGCGAGTGGAGCCGTCCTTGTTGCGCAGGCGGAAGTCGAGGTGGAATTCCTTCTCGCCGCGCACGCACCTGCGCCATTCCTCGGCGACTTTTTTGTTGTCGTCGGGATGCACGGCGAGCAGCCAGCCGAAGCCCTGGCTCTCCGCCTGCGAGCGGCCCGTGAGCGCGCTCCAGCGCTGGTTGACGAAGAGGATGTCGCCTTGCTGGTTCGCGCGGAAGATGCCGGCGGGCGCGGCCTGCGTGAGCGTCTCGAAGGTCTGGCGGATTTCGTGGTTCTTGGCGTGCGTCTGCTCGCGCTTCTGAATGTCGCGACGGAGGAGGAAGAAGACGCCCGCAGTGCCGGCGGCGAGGAAGAGGGTGTCCTTGAGAAAGATGGTGAGATTGAACTGCTTTGCCATCAGCCAGTCCGTGGCCGCGAACCAGACCAGGCCCGCGACAAACAGGGCCGCCAGCAGTCGGCGTAACCGCGGGAGAAGTGAATTCATGCGCGTGCGTTGTTGTCCGCGCCAGCGTGAGACGGGTCGCGGATGGTGTCAAACCGCTAGTGGGTCGCGGCTGGGTCGCGGCGCGTTCGCATCTACCACCGCGCTTCCGCCGACTCCAGTCTGGTAGAGTGCGCCTGTCCCAGCGTGCCTGCGTCGCGCTGAGGCCAGTCGCGCCCCACCTTCGGCTGACTTCAGAGAAATCCGTGTTTATCCGCGTGCATCCGTGGTTAGCATTTCCCCGCCGTTATGGAATACGAAGCTGTCATCGGTCTCGAAACGCACGTCCAGCTCAAGACGCAGTCGAAGATGTGGTGCGGTTGCGCCAACGCCTTCGGCGCGCCGCCCAATACCAACGTCTGCCCCGTCTGCCTCGGGATGCCCGGCGTCCTGCCCGTGCCGAACGAGGAAGCGCTCCGCCTCACCGTGCTCACCGGCCTGCTGCTCAACTGCGAGATTCCCCGGCACGCGAAGTTCGACCGGAAAAATTACTTCTACCCCGACGCGTCGAAGAACTACCAGCTCACCCAATACGACCAGCCCAGCACGGCGCGCGGCCACGTGGACTTCGAGTTCAACGGCGCGGGTTCGGCAAACGGACTCGGGCGCGTCCGCATCACGCGCGCGCACTTGGAGGAAGATGTCGGCAAGCTCACCCACTTCGACCGCCACTCGGGCGTGGACTTCAACCGCGCGGGCGTGCCGCTCCTCGAGATCGTCTCCGAGCCGGACCTCACCAGCGCCGACATGGCCTACGCGTATCTGAACGCGCTCACCGAGATTCTCCACCAAGGCGGCATCTCCGACTGCGACATGGAGAAGGGCATGGTTCGTTGCGACGTGAACATCAGCGTGCGGCCCAAGGGCACGACCGAACTTGGCGCGAAGATCGAGATCAAGAACATGAACAGCTTCTCCGGCGTGCGCCGCGCGGCGGAGTATGAAATCGCGCGCCAGATCGAAGTGGTGAGCAAAGGCGGCAAGCTCGTGCAGTCCACGCGGCGTTGGGACGATGTCGCCGGCATTACCGAGGAGATGCGCACGAAGGAGCACGCGCACGACTACCGCTACTTCCCCGAGCCGGACTTGATGCCGATGGCCCCGACCGACGAGTGGATTGCAGACGTGCGCCAGCGCGTCATCGAGCTGCCGCTGACGCGCAAGCAGCGGCTCATGCGGGATTACCAGCTTCCCGCCGGCGACGCGGAGGTCTTCAAGAGCAATGTCCCGCTGGGCAATTATTTCGAAGGCATAGCCAAGCAGGCGAAGAACCCCAAGGCCGTCGCCAACTGGGTCATCAACAACCTCCAAGCCCGGCTCGCAGAAGCCAACACCGCCGAGGCTGCAGAGCAAGCCGCGCTCGGCATCGAGCCGGCGAGTCAAAAGCTCACCACGCTGGGTGAGTTGAAGTTCAAGCCGGAGGCGATGTTGGAGCTGGTCGCATTGGTCGAGTCCAAGACCATCAGCAATTCCGCCGCGCAGACCGTCTTTGCCGAGATGTTCGCCACCGGCAAGGCCCCCGCCGTCATCGTGCAGGAGAAGGGCCTCGCCCAAGTCAGCGACACTGGAGCCATCGAGAAGTTTTGCGACGACGCCCTCGCCGTGAACCCCGCCGCCGTGGCCGACTATCGAGGCGGCAAGCTCGCCGCGCTCAACTCCCTCAAAGGCCAGGTGATGAAGCTGTCCAAAGGCAAGGCCAACCCCGCCCTCGTCGGCGAAATTCTGGAGCGGAAGCTGAAGGCGTGATTCCGGCGCGTCGGTGGGGACGAGCTGCGCTCGTCCCTGCTCTCGCTCTCCACTCATTGTCACGAGGCCGCGCACAGCGCGGCCCTGCCACGAGCCGGTTGGTTTCAGCGGCAGAGTTCAGCGGCAGAGTTGCTTGCCTGAGCGCCGGGTTGGCCGATACTCCCGCCCATGTTCCAACTCGGCTTCGTCTCCGCCATCGTTCCCGAACTGTCTCTCGACCCAGTGCTCGCCTTCGCCGCTGCCGAGCGGTTCAAGTGCGTGGAGGTCATGTGCTGGCCCGTGGGCAAGGCGGAGCGGAAGTTCGCCGGCGTCACGCACGTTGATGTGGATGGTTTCACCCTGTCACGCGCGGAAGAAGTCCACGCGCTTTGTGCGCACCACGGAGTTTCGCTCACGGCGTTGGGCTATTACCCAAACCCGCTCGACCCGAACCCCGAAGTGTCCAGGGCCGCCGTGACGCATCTCAAGAAAGTCATCCGCGCCGCGAGCGTGCTGGGCATGAAGAACGTGAACACCTTCACCGGCCGCGACTGGACCCGCAGCGTGGACGACAACTGGCCGCGCTTCCTCAAGACTTGGAAGCCGCTCATCAAGTTCGCCGAGGATCACGACATCAAGGTGGGCATCGAGAACTGCCCGATGTCCTTCACGCGGGACGAATGGCCCGGCGGCAAGAACCTCTTCACCACGCCCGCCATCTGGCGGCGCGGATTTAGCGACATCCCGTCGAAGCATTTCGGCCTGAACTACGACCCCTCGCACTTCGTGCTCCAGCACATGGACCCGGCCAGCCCGTTACGCGAGTTTCAGGACAAGCTGTTTCACTTCCACGCGAAGGACGTGCAGCTCCATCGTGACCGGCTCAACGAGGTCGGCGTCTTCGCGCACCCGAACGAGTGGCACACGCCGCGCATCCCCGGCTACGGCGAGATGGACTGGGCGAAGTTCATGGCCGACCTCATGGCGACGACCTACCGTGGCCCCGTGTGCATCGAAGTGGAAGACCCGACCTTCGGCCTGACCCTCGCGGGCCGGCAGGACGCCCTGCGCGTCGCGGGGAACGTGCTGCGGCCGTATTGCGTGGGCTGATCAACGCGGCTCCTACTTGGGCGCCTTCTTCGGGCTGGCGGCGGTGCCGATGATCACCTTGAAGCCGAACGGCTCCAGCGCGTTTTCATTGCCGGAGTATTCGGTCAGCAGGCCGTCCCGGATGAGGCCCACCAGGTTCAGGCCGGTGCCGTCGGTGCGGCTGGTCTGCCCTTCGGCCAGGCCGAGGGCCTTGGCGCTCTTCTCGAAGAGTTCCTGCGATTGCCGCGCGAGGAGCTTGGCCTTCTCACGGTCGGGTTTGGCCGCGGCGAGGAGGGCGCGCAGCGGGGTGATGTATTTGGCGGGGATGGGACTGCTGCCCGCCGTCTCCGCCTCGCGGCGGTCGTGCTCGGCGAGGACATCCTCGAGGAGTTTCACGAAGTCATCGGGCTTGCCTGTGGGCAGCTCGACGCGGATGGTGGTTCTGGCCATATGTGTGCTGGGTTGATGGTTTGACTGGGCGGGAAGCACCACGCTCCCCACGGTTGTCCTAAACTTATCGCCTGGCCGCCGCGTCCAGGCAACTCCTATTTCATGCTCGCCGACGAACCGGCGGCAGCCCCCACCGAAAAGCTGCTCCCACCCGTTGAAGCTTCCACCCAACTCGCCGAAAAGCTCGTCCAACTCGGCGACTGGATGGCCAGACTCGGTGAGTTGGACGATCAACTTGTCGGGAAGAACGGGCCAGTTGCTAGGTCTTTCATTCAACTCAATAGGAAGGCCATCAGAATCGCAGTTTTTGGCGTTACATCCACGATGGTTGACGACCAGTTCAATGAGGGTAGGGCGCGTCACTCCGTGCGCGCCGTCCGGTGGGATTGAAGCCTGCGGCGGGCAGAGGACTGCCCGCCCTACTCCGATTCTACCGACCATAAACCCAGGATAAGGTTAGGGCCGGGCCACGGCCCGGTAGAAGCGGCGGGCGGATGGGCCGACGGGGGCGGTGGCATCGGTGAAGTCCACGAAGGAAGTGGTGACGGTGTTCGTGCCCAGCGGGGTCCAGCCGGTGAGGTTCTGGCTGAACTGGAGTTCATAGTTCACCCCCGCGTCGCCCAGCACATGGAGGGTGAGGGAGCCGTTGGCCGGCGGGGCGGGCAGTTGCAGCGTGGGAGCGACCGGCACTTCATCCACGCCGATGTCCACGCGCCCGCCGAAGCGGCGCGGCTGTCCGTCGAGGTCCGTCTCGCCGGGCGCGGGAAGGAACGCGGGGTCGCCGGTGTCCCGCGCGGGCGAGTTGGTGGCCAGGTGGAAGTCGGCGGCGGCGGGATTGGCCAGCAGGGGCGGGAGACAGAGCGAGTGGGCGTCCTGCTGCGCCCCGGCGCGGTAACTGGCGAAGCCGGTGTAGAGGGTCGCGCCCACGACGAAGGTGAGGCTGTTCGTCGCGCCGTCGCTGAACCAAAGGTTGTAATCCAGCGCGTTCCCGACACTGCCAGCGCCGGCGGTGAGGGCGCGGTTCTGCGCGTTGGCCCAGAGGAGGTTGTTCCGCACGAGGTTGGTCTCGGCATATTGGATGACCAGCTCGCCGTTGCCGGTGCGGAGCGTGTCATTGTTCCAGAGGGTGTTGTTCTGGAAGGTGCAGAAGCGGACGCGCCCGACGTTGGCGGCGAACCCGCCGAAGATGAGGCCCGCCTTGTCGTTGCGGTAAAGGAGATTGTTCCGCACGACGATGTTCGTGGCAGTGATGCCGGCGTGCTCCGCGCCAACTTCGAGGCCCA
>CAYZJP010000102.1:0-17918 GCA_964478755.1 uncultured Klebsiella sp. | reverse complement strand
AGGCGCAGCGCACCAAGCAGATTGTACAGAACCTGCTGAGCTTCGCGCGGCAGATGCCGGCCCAGCGCAGCGCGGTGCAGGTCAATACCATCCTGCGGCGCACCATCCAGCTGCGTTCTTATGACTTCAACAGTCATGGGGTCGAGATCGTGGAGCACCTCGATGAGGGTCTGCCTGAAGTCATGGGCGACGCGCACCAGTTGCAGCAAGTTTTTCTCAACATCCTGAACAATGCTTACGACGCTGTGCATGAAAGCGGCCGGCCCGCGCGCATCGAGATCATGACCACCAAAGCGGGCGGCGCAGTCGAGGTTCAACGCCAGCAGGTGCGCGAGGATGTCCGCGTCCGGCGGCATCCCGTAGGCGGCGCGCACGGCGGCGTCGAGCGCGGCGTGGGCGTCGCGGAGGCGGTTGCTGCCGGGCAGCTCCAGCGTCTTGTAAAGCTCGCGCAGCGACCACTCGTTGGCGTCCATGATTTCGTGCCGCAGCCGGCGCAGCGCGCGGGCGGCCTCCGAGACGGCGCGGATTTGTTCGATGACTTTTTGGGGAGCGCGGGCGTCACGCCTGCGGTTTTCGGCGGCGCGCCGAAAACTTCGTTCGACTGACTGCTTAGCGGAGGAGATTTTGGTGGGACAGGAATCCGGCGGGACGCCGGATTCGGCAACCGGGACGGTTGCGCTCCCCATTTCAAACTGCGGCCACGGGAACGTGTCGAACACCGTGTCGGAGGTGTAGCGGAAGCGCTCGGTGAGCGTGGAGCACTTGGCGGTGAACCACGCCCGGTGAATGCCGGATTGCAAAATGCCAAACGAATAGTCGTCGGTGAACGGAAACACAATGCACGCAGCGTTAGGGCGAATGTCGGACGAGATGAACTCAAAGATCGGCCGCTTGGTGACTTGCCCGCACGAAACATAGCGCGGCAAGACGGATATGCGTTTCACCATCTCAGCGCGTGCCCAGCCCAGCAACCACCAGTGCTTGAGAAAATTGGCGTGGTGGTGGTTGACCTTGGCCTCGGGATTGTCCTTCAGGACTTTCTTGTTCCGTTCGGATTCCTCATGGGCCGCAACTTCTCTCGCGGGCAAGACGTGCTGCTTCACCAAGGCAAACGGCTTGGCGTGGGCCGCCGCAGCCAGCAGGTCACGCGGATGAAAATCCACCACGAACCGAGTGGCCGTTGGCGGGCAGGTCGAAAGCAGGTCGTCCGCCGTCAGGAATGGAAAGAGCACGTCGCGGTTTCGGTCATCTTCGTTGATGAGCTTGTGCGCCTGTTCCGGCGTAAGCAGAAAACCTTCATGTCCGTGGGTCTGCCCTTGGAAACATGCCTTGGCGTCTGCGTTTGTCTGGAGGCGTTTTGCCCCGGCGACATCAGTGACGAAGGAAAGCGAGGAGTTGATTTGACCAACCGACTCCTGAACCCAAGGCCCTTCGCGGTCGTTGCCCGTCAGGACTTGCAAGAGCCTGGGGCCAGCGTGCTGCCCCTTGGTCCAGTTCACGATGGAAACGTGGACGGCTGCCTCACCCGACCACGGTTGCGAAGAAACGGCGTCGGTGATGGTTCCGCCATGTTGCACGATGTAGTCCAAGCCACCTTCGCGGGAATAGTTTTGCCGAATCGTGTTGGTGCCGACGAGTCCGGCCCGTTGACCGGGTTTGAGATGGTCATGCGCCCGGCGAAACCAATACACGCAGAAGTCAGCGCGGCCGGGAATATCGGGGAATGCCTTCCGCAACTGCTGCACACGGGCCGGCCCGAACTCCTGCTGCATCTTGTTCTTCGACTGGAACGGCGGATTGCCGATGATGGCATCCACTTCCGGCCAGCGGGTGAAGAGCGCGTCAGCGCAGCGGATGTTGTCTTCGAGATTGTCCAGCGGCAGATCCTTCTCCATCTGCAACGCCTGCTCGCGCACGTCGCCGGGCACCACGCCCTCGTGGTCGTGCCAGAACTTTTCGGCGTCCCGGTGCGCCAGCCGGCGCGCGAGCATCAGCGTGACCTTCGCGGTCTCGACGGCGTTCTCATTCACGTCAAGGCCGAAGAAATTCTTGGGCGAGATGCCGGAGGCAAGGCCGATGTCGCGAAAGGCGTCGCGCGAGAGGCCGAAGATTTTGAGCAGCAGGCGCTGTTCGATGTCGCGCAGCGCGCGGTAGGCGACGAAAAGGAAGTTGCCGCTGCCACACGCGGGATCGAGCACGCGGAAGGTGCGCAACTCGGCGAGCAGTTGGCGGAGTTCCTTCGCTGTGCGCGCGTCGGCGATGCGCTCGTCCCACGGGCGGACGATGGTGGGCCGGACGATTTTCTGGATGTCGGCCTCGTAGGTGAAATGCGCGCCGAGCGCGTGGCGCTCCGCCTGGTCCAGGCTGCCCTCGAAGAGCGTGCCGAAGATGACGGGCTGCACGCGGGACCAGTCCTCCTTCGCGGCTTCGAGCAGCAGACACAGCTCGGCGGGCGTCAGCTCGACCGGCTCGACGGTGGCGAAGAGGCCGCCGTTGAAGTAGTCCACGCCCACGAAGCGCCCGCCGCGCGCGGGCCGCGGGTCGTTCATCTGGCGAAAGAGGTCGCCGAGCAAATCGTAGCCGCTCGCGCCGCGCCGGCATTCTTCGAGGAGGCCGGTGAACAGGCTCTTGGGCAGCAGTCCGATGTCCCCGGCGAACATCGCCACGACGCATTGCAGGATGAAGCGACGCGCGCGGTCGCGCGGCTCGCGGCGGTGGACGAGCAAGTTGAACGCACCGGCCACGTCGCCCGCGGCGCGGCGCGTGACCTCGACCCAGTTGTTGCCGAAGATGGGCGTGAACGCGCGCGGGAAAAGAAAGTTGAACGCGGAGTGGCGGGCGGCGAGTTCGCTGATTTTCAGGCGATCCACCGGCTCACTGGGCTGCGTGTTGAAATCGTAAATCCACAGCTCGTCGAAATTGCAGAGGACAACGTAGGGCGGACGGTGCGGGACGAGCTGCGTCCAGTAATCCCAAGTCTGCTGGTGGTGCGCGGAAAGTTTCTTGCCGCGCGATTTCATTTCGAGCAGCACGCGGCCCGGCCAGACGAAGTCGGCATACTTCGTTTTGTCCTTGGGAAAACGCACGCGATACTCGAAGCGCGAGCCTTCCGGCAGGCCGTGGCCATCGTGTCCGAACGCTTCGAGGAGGCGGATTAGGAAAAGCTGCGACTCGCCCTTCTCGTCGCCTTGGAGCGTGGCGGCGAAGTCCGCGAATTGCTGAAGGGCGAGTTCCTGCGAGGTCACGGGGCGGAGGTTACGAGCAGCGCGGACAGCGGGGCAAGCGCGGTTCCAAGCGGGTTTTCACAGGCTGGGAAACTTCTTGGTAAAAAAGATTGGAAAAAATGTTGCACTGAAAACGCAGGCTGCTATTTTGCCCGCCCTTTCGTCGGGTGAACACGGCGAGGGTAAAACGAAGACACAGTGACGAACCGTCTGACAATTCGTGTATTGAAGAGCGCGCTGGGCCGACTCGCGGAGTCGGCGTGGGCGTGTGACAGCGCCGAGCGCGCATAGGTTTTCAACTCTTGTTCTTTGTATGGCTGGACAACGCATTCGCATTCGCCTCAAGGCTTACGACCACCGGGTCATAGACCAGTCGGCCCACGACATCGTGGAGACGGTCAAACGCAGCGGCGCGCGCGTCGCCGGCCCCATCCCCCTTCCCACCCGCGTCGAGCGCCTCACGGTGCTCCGCTCCCCCCACGCCGACAAGAAATCGCAGGAGACGTTCGAGCAGCGCACACACAAGCGGCTGCTGGACATTCTCGACCCCACCGCCAAGACCGTGGACGAGTTGAAGAAACTCAACCTGCCGGCGGGCGTTGACATCACCATCAAGATTTAATTCCTATGATCGGCTTGCTCGGAAAAAAACTCGGCCACACGCGCGTGTATGACGCGGCGGGCAACGCCATCGCCGTGACCGTGGTGCTCGCCGGCCCGAACCGCGTGCTCCAAGTCAAGTCCAAGGACGGCAAAGACGGCTACGACGCCGTCCAGCTTGGCTTCGACGATCAGAAGCAGCAGCGCCTCACCAAGGCGGTGCTCGGCCACATCACCAAGCACAAGGGCGCTCCGGTGAAGCGCATCAAGGAATTCCGCGACTTCACGCTGACGGTCAAGCCGGGCGACGTGGTCGGGCCGGATATTTTTGCGGTCGGTGATTACGTGGATGCCATCGGCACGACCAAGGGTCGCGGCTTCGAGGGTGTCGTCGGCCGTTGGGCGTTCGCCGGTGGTGACGCCACGCACGGCTGCAAAGGCTGGAAGCGCCGCTCGGGCGCGATTGGCCAGCGTCTGTTCCCCGGCACCGTCATGCGCGGCATGAAGATGCCCGGCCACATGGGGCAGGATCGCCGCACCACGCAGAACTTGGAAGTCATCCAGGTGCGCAAGGACGATAATTTGCTGCTCATCAAAGGCTCCATCCCCGGCTCCGAAGGCGACTACGTTGTGATTCGCGAGGCGAAGAAGTATCCCGTCGCGCAGGCCCGCAAGGATCGCGAGGAGGCCGCGAAGGCCGCCAAGGCGCAGGCCGAAGCCATCGCGAAGGGCAAGAAGGAAGCCGCCGCCAAGAACGTCGCCGCCAAGAAGAAGTAGGACCGAGTCATGAAACTTCCCATTTTAGACAAGCAGGGCAACAGCCAGGGCGAGGTCGAGGTCGGCATCGAATTGATTGAGAACGGTCGCGGCACCCAGGCGGTGCATGACGCGGTCGTCGCATACAATGCGGCGCAGCGCAGCGGCACGGCCTGCGCGAAGACCGTCGGCGAAGTTTCCGGCTCGAACAAGAAGCCTTGGCGTCAGAAGGGCACCGGTCGCGCCCGCGCCGGCAGCATCCGCAGCCCGCTCTGGCGTGGAGGCGGCGTGGTGTTTGGACCACGTCCGCGTGATTTCACGAAGAAGGTGAACAAGAAGGTTCGCGCGCTCGCGCTGCGCAAGGCGCTGAGCGAACGGCTCAAGGCCGGCGACGTGGTGGTCGTGGACGATTTCAAGCTTGCCTCACACAAGACCAAGGAATTTCTCGGCGTGCTGGGATCGCTCAAGTTGAGCGGCCGCACCGTGCTCCTCGTTTCTGGTGAGGACAAAAACCTGACACTCGGCTCCCGCAATGTGCCCAACGTCACGCTGACCAGCGGCGAGAAGCTCAACCCCTACGAGACACTGCTCTGCGACAAACTCGTCTTCACCAAGGCCGCCTTGGAGAAGGTCGCCCTCCGGCTCTCCGACAAGTAACCGCCATGAATTCCTTCGACATCATCAAGACCGTGCGCATCAGCGAGAAGGGCGCGATGCAGGCCGAGCGGTTCAACCAATACACCGTGGTGGCCGACCCGCGCGCGAACAAGATCGAGATCCGCAAGGCCGTCGAGGAGCTGTTCAAGGTCAAGGTCGTGGCGGTCAACACCTCGAACGTCCGGGGCAAGGACCGCCGCAAGAACACCAAGCACGCCGGTCGCGACGCCCATTGGAAGAAGGCCGTCATCACCCTCAAGGACGGCGACAAGATCAACCTCACCTAATTTCCCGCCATGCCCGTCAAGACATTCCGCCCGCTGACGCCGTCCACGAGATACATCACGATCTCGGACTACAGCGACATCACCAAGACGAAGCCCGAGAAGAACCTCGTCGTCATCCGCAAGAAGACCGGCGGGCGCAACCAATACGGTCGCGTCACGGCGCGCGGCATCGGCGGCGGCCACAAGCAGAAGATTCGCCTCGTTGACTTCAAGCGGAACAAGCACGGCATCGAGGCGGAAGTCTCGGCCATCGAATACGACCCGATTCGGACCGCGCGTCTGGCGTTGCTCACCTACAAGGACGGTGAGAAGCGCTACATCGTCGCACCCGTCGGGTTGAAAGTCGGGGCCAAGGTGGTGTCCGGGCCGGCCGCCGCGCCGGATCTCGGCAACAGCGTGCTGCTCAAGAACGTGCCCGTCGGCCTGCCGATCCACGCGATTGAAATCATGCCGGGCAAGGGCGCGCAGATGGTCCGCTCCGCCGGTTCCGCCGCGACGCTCATGTCGGTGGATGACGGCTACGCGCAGATTCGCCTGCCGTCGGGCGAAATCCGCAAGATCAACGAGAATTGCTACGCGACCATCGGCCAGGTCGGCAACACCGAGCACGAGAAGGTCATCCTCGGCAAGGCCGGGCGCAGCCGTCATCGCGGCATCCGTGGCATCAGCCGCGGCGTGGCCCGCAACCCGGTGGACCATCCGAACGGTGGCGGCCAGGGCAAGGCGAAGTCCGGCGGTGGCTGGCAGCAGCTCACCTCGCCGTGGGGCCTGCTGGCGAAGGGTTATCGCACCCGCATCAAGACGAAGGATTCCAATCGTTTCATCGTGGTTCGCCGCGATGGCCGCCCGATGAAACAACCGTAAGAGACTATGGGACGTTCAATCAAAAAAGGCGCGTTTGTGGACGCGAGTCTTCAGGACAAGATCGTGAAGGCGAAGGCGGCGAACACGAAGACGCCGATCAAGACCTGGTCGCGCCGCTCGACCATCACGCCGGACTTCATCGGGCTGACTTTCAACGTGCACAACGGGAAACAGTTTCTGCCGGTGTTCGTGACGGAGAACATGGTCGGGCACAAGCTCGGCGAGTTCTCGCTCACGCGCATTTTCAAGAAGCACGGCGCTCACACTGCCAAGGCGGAGGCCAAGTAGTTATGGAAGTCCAAGCCTTTCTTAAAAATTTCCGGATGTCGCCCCAGAAGGTGCGCGAGGTCGTGCGCCAGATTCAGGGCCTCCCCGCGCTGCAGGCGAAGCACGTCCTGGCCGTGATTCCGCGGAAATCCGCGCGGGCCGTCGCCAAGACGCTCGACTCCGCCATCGCGAACGCCGAGAACAACAACGGCCTCAAGGCCGAGAACCTCGTCGTGCGCGAGGCGCTGGCGCTGACCGCCGGACGGTTGAAGCGCATGACGCCGAAGGCGCGCGGTTCTGCCGGCCCGATCATCAAGCGGAGCAGCCACATCAAAATCATCCTTTCCGACCTGCAATAGTATGGGCCAAAAATCCAATCCCATCGGTCTTCGCGTCGCCGTCAACAAGGACTGGCGCTCGAAGTGGTATTCCGACAAGAAGGGCTTCAGCGCTTTGCTGGCCGAGGACTGCAAGATCCGCGAGATTCTCAAGAAGAAGCTCGAGTCCGCCTCCGTGCCACGCATCGGCATCGAGCGTGCCGCGAGCCGCTGCCGCATCACGATTTACACGGCCCGTCCAGGCGTGGTCATCGGCCGCAAGGGCGCGGAGATTGACAAGCTCAAGGAGGAGTTGAGCAAGATGACGGGCAAGGAAGTTTACGTGGACATCATCGAGGTGAAGTCCCCGGAGGCCGACGCCCAGCTCGTCGCGGAGAACATCGCGCTCCAGCTTGAGCGCCGCGTCTCGTTCCGCCGCGCGATGAAGAAGGCTGTGCAGACGGCCATGCAGATGCAGGGCGTGCAGGGCATCCGCGTGCGTTGCGCCGGCCGTCTCGGCGGCGCGGAAATCGCCCGCGTGGAGAAGTATCTCGAGGGCAGCGTCCCGCTGCACACGCTGCGCGCGAACATTGACTACGGCTTCGCGGAGGCGAAGACAGTTTACGGCAAGCTCGGCGTCAAGTGCTGGATTTGCAAAGAGGAGTCGAAGGACAAGGACGCCAAGGCGGCGGCTCCGGCTCCAGCGCAGGCCAACGGCAATTAACTTTCAGACTTAGGACTCGATATGGCGATGATGCCCGCAAGAGTGAAGTATCGCAAAATGCACCGCGGTGCGCGCCGTGGCCTGGCCACGCGCGGCAACACGGTGGCGTTTGGCGAGTATGGCCTGATGGCGCTGGAGCGCTGCTGGCTGGACAACAAGGTCATCGAGGCCTGCCGCGTCGCGATCTCCCGCCACATGAAGCGGCGCGGCAAGATGTGGATCCGCGTCTTCCCCGACAAATCGTTCACCAAGAAACCGCTCGAAGTGCGGATGGGCACCGGCAAGGGCGGCGTCGAGGGCTGGGTCGCAGTGATCCGCCCGGCCAACGTGCTGTTTGAAGTGGACGGCATCCCTGAGGTGATGGCCCGCGAGGCGATGCGCCTGGCGGCGACCAAGATGCCCATCAAGACCAAGTTCATCGCGCGTCACGCGCACGCCTGACCATGAAATTTGCCGAACTGAAAGACAAGACGGTGGCCGAGCTGGCCGCCCAAAGCCGCGATCTGCGGCAGGAGCTGTTCAACCTGCGCCTGCAAAAGGCGACCGCCCAGTTGGAGAAGCCCTCCCGCCTGCGCATCCTCCGCAAGGACATCGCGCGCGTCGAGACCCGCATCACCCAGCTCCGCCAGCAAGCGCAACCCAAAGCCGCCTAAGCCATGCCCGACACCGCGATCAACATTGCCCGCCACCAACGCAAGGAACGCACCGGCGAGGTCGTCTCCAGCAAGATGCAGAAGACGATTGTCGTGAGCGTGAAGCGCCGCTTCCCGCACCCGCAGTTCAAGAAGGTGGTGACGAGCTTCAAGAAATTTTACGCGCACGACGAGAAGTCCGAGGCCAAGGTGGGCGACATCGTGCGCATCGAGGAGACCCGCCCGCTCTCCAAGACCAAGCGCTGGCGTCTGGTCGAAATCGTCGAGCGCGCCCAGGAACAGGCGCAAGTGACCGCCTAATCACCACCGACCATGCTCCAACTTCGCTCCATCCTTGACGTGGCTGACAACACTGGCGCCAAGCGCGCCGCGATGATCGGCGTGCAGGGCAAAAACCAGACCTACGCCCGCGTTGGCGAGGTGATCAAGTGCCATATCAAGGAGGCCGCCCCCGACGGCACCGTGAAAAAGGGCGAGGTCTGTGACGCCGTCGTGGTGCGCACACGGCAGACGATCCGGCGCCCGGACGGCTCCTACCTGCGGTTCGACCGCAACGCGATCGTCATCATTGACGCCGAGCGCAACCCGAAAGGAACGCGCATCTTCGGTCCCGTGGCCCGCGAGCTGCGCGACCTGAAGTTCATGAAAATCATTTCGCTCGCCCCGGAGGTCATCTAGTTATGCCCAGCAAACTTCATGTGAGAACCGGTGACGAGGTCGTCATCATCACCGGCAAGGACAAAGGCAAGCGCGGCAAGATCACGTCCGTGCTGACCAAACGTGACCGCGTTTTTGTCGAGGGCGTGAACCTCCAGAAGAAGCACGTGCGCAAAAACCAGCAGAACCCGAACGGTGCGATCATTGAGCGCGAGGGGCATATCCACGTCTCCAACGTGATGCTCGCCTCCAAATATGACGCCCGTGCCGCCAAGCGCGGAGCCGCCGTCGAGCCTGCCAACGCCTGACCTGTATGGAATCCCGCCTTTACAAGAAATACATCGAGGAAGTCCGGCCCGCGCTGGTCGAGAAGCGCAACTACAAAAACATCCATCAGGTGCCGAAGATGGAGAAGATCGTCATCAACATGGGCGTGAGCGCCTCGCTCGAAAAAAGCGCGATGGACGATGCCGCCAAGGACTTGACCGCCATCACCGGCCGCAAGCCGGTCATCGCGAAGGCCCGCAAGAGCGTCGCCAATTTCAAGCTCCGCCAGCACCAGCCCTGCGCCTGTTTCGTCACGCTGCGCCGCGACGCGATGTATGAGTTCTTCGACCGCCTCGTCGCCACCGCGCTGCCGCGCATCCGCGACTTCCGCGGCATCAGCCCGCGCAAGTTCGACGGGCGCGGCAACTTCTCGCTGGGCATCTCGGACCAGACGATTTTCCCGGAGATTGACCTCGACAAGATCAAGCGACATCAGGGCATGGACATCACCATCGTCACTTCCGCGCCGACCAATGACGAGGCCCGCGACCTGCTCAGGCTGATGGGCATGCCGTTCGCCGAGAAGTGAACTAACGAATCGAATTTATGGCCAAGATCGCATGGTTGGAGCGCGACAAGCGCAAGCAGGCAACGGTGAAGAAATACGCCGCCCAGCGTGCCGAGCTGAAGGCGAAGAAGGATTACGCCGGCCTGGCGAAGCTCCCGCGCGACGCGTCGCCGGTTCGCCTGGTGAATCGCTGCGCCGTCACAGGCCGCCGCCACGGTTTCATCCGCAAATTCGGCGTGTCCCGCCTGACGTTCCGCGAACTGGCGCTGAACGGAATGATCCCCGGTGTCACGAAAGCAAGCTGGTAATATGAACGACCCTATTTCCGACCTGTTGACCCGCATCCGCAACGCCGGCAACGCGCTGCTGCCGGGCTTCGAGATGCCGCACTCCAAAATGAAGGAGAGCATCGCCCACATCCTCAAGCGCGAGGGCTACATCAGCGACGTTGCCGTCGAGGGCGCGGTTGCGAAGAAGAAGCTCAAGCTCAAGCTCAAGTATCAGGGGCGCAAGAGCGTGATTGACGGCCTCAAGCGCGTGAGCGCGCCCGGCCTCCGCCGCTACGTCAGTGCGGACGAGATTCCCCGCGTCCGCAACGGCATGGGCACCGCGATTCTGTCCACGCCCGCCGGCATCATGACCGGCAGCGACGCCCGCCGCCAGAATGTCGGTGGCGAGCTGCTCTGCTACGTCTGGTAATTTTTCACGCTTATGTCACGCATTGGCAAACAGCCCGTTTCGATTCCACCGAAGGTCAAGGTGGAGGTCAGGGGCGCGAATATTTTCGTCGAGGGACCGAAGGGCAAGCTCTCCCAGTTCATCCCGGCGCGCGTCACTGCCGCCGTGGACAAGGACAAGGTGTTGGTTTCCCGCGAGGGTGATGACGCGCAGGCCAAGGCGTTGCACGGCCTGACCCGCTCGCTGATCAACAACATGGTCAAGGGCGTCAGCGAGGGCTACGTCAAGAAGCTGGAGATCCACGGCGTCGGCTTCAAGGCCGCTGTCAAGGGCAAGCAGCTCGACCTCGCGCTGGGCTTTTCGCATCCGATCCTTTTCAACATCCCCGACCAGATCAAGGTCACGGTGGACGAGAACACCAAGGTGACCATCGAAGGCCCCGACAAGCAGGTCGTCGGTCAGGTCGCCGCCGAGATCCGCGGCTACTATCCGCCGGAGCCTTACAAGGGCAAGGGCGTCCGCTACGTGGGCGAACACATCGTCCGCAAGGAAGGCAAGACCGTTCAGTGAAGATTTGGGGCCACGGCTGACACCGTGGCTCACCCGAAATGAAAACCGAAAAGAAACAAAGACTTCGCCAGCTCCGCGTCTGGCGCATTCGCAAGAAAGTCGTCGGCACCGCCGAGCGGCCCCGCATGAGCGTCCGCTTCACCGGCGGGCACATCTATGTGCAGTTCATTGACGACGACAAGGGCGTGACGCTCGCCTCCGCCTCGACCCGTGCGAAGGCCCAGTCTGACCGCGCCACGCTCGGCGCGAACGTCAAGAGCGCCATCATCGTCGGCAAGGCCGCCGCCGAGGCCGCCAAGGCCAGGGGCATTTCCGCCGTGGTCTTCGACCGCAGCGGCGCGTCCTATCATGGCAAGGTCAAGGCATTGGCCGACGCCGCCCGCGAGTCCGGTCTGAAATTCTAACCCGCGAACAGGAGATTTAAGCCGTGTCTGAACCTACTACCAACCTTCCCGAAGCCGCCACCCCGGTTCCTGCCGCAGCGGCCCCCGCCGAACGTGGCGAGCAACGTGGTGATCGCGGCGGTGGTCGCGGACGCGGCCCAGGCCGCGGCGGTCCGCGCCGTCGCACGGATGACTCCGGCGACAGCCGTGACAGTGAGTTCCTGGAAAAGGTGCTCTTCATCAACCGTTCGGCGAAAGTCGTGAAGGGCGGTCGCCGCTTCAGCTTCAGCGCGCTCATCGTCACCGGCGACCGCAAGGGCCGCATCGGCATCGGCCTGGGCAAGGCCGCCGAAGTTTCCGAGGCCATCAAGAAGGGTGGCGAGGCTTCCAAGCGGAATATGCTTTCCGTCTCGCTCTCGGGCGCGACGATTCCGCACGACGCCTATTGCGCCTTTGATGGTGCGAAGGTTCTGCTGCGCCCCGCTTCGCCGGGCACCGGCCTCATTGCCGGCAAGACCGTCCGCGCGGTGCTTGAGACCGTTGGCATCAAGGACGTGCTGAGCAAGTCGCTCGGCTCCAAGAACGCGGCCAACGTCGCGAAGGCGACCATCGCCGCCCTCTTGAGCCTCCGCCTCCGCGAGGACGTGGCCAAGCGCCGCGGCGTCAATCTCGGCGGCCGCAAGGAAGCAGCTCCCGCGGCCGTTGCCGCCTGATTCATTTTTAACTCCACGTCACCATGCGTCTCCATGATTTGAAGCCCCGTCCCGGTGCGAAGCACCGGAAGAAGCGCCTCGGCCAGGGCGAGTCCAGCGGCCACGGCAAGACTTCCGGCCGCGGTGGCAAGGGCCAGTCCGCGCGCAGCGGCTCGTCCATGCGCCACGGTTTTGAAGGCGGCCAGATGCCGCTCATCCGCCGTGTCCCCAAGCGCGGCTTCAACAACGCCCGCTTTGCCACGACTTACATCCCGGTGAACGTCGAGAGCTTGAACGCCTTCGATGAAGGCTCACGGGTGGACGAGGCGGTGTTGCGCGACTCCGGCCTGGCCAACGGCAGGGCCAGCGGCCGCATCAAGATTCCCGGCGACGGCCAGCTCCCCAAAAAACCGACCGTCGTGGCAAACGCCTTCAGCGCGGGAGCCCGCAAGCAGATCGAGGCGTTGGGCGGCTCGTGTGAGGTGACGGTTCAGGCTCCCAAGGCACCGAGGGCGAGGACGGTTCCGGCGCCCACGGCGGTCTAGGCGCGGCTGACTTCGTTCCATGCTCCAGAACATCGTCAACACGTTCGTCAACTGCTTCAAGATTCCGGAGCTGAAGTCGCGGATTGTGTTCACCCTCGTCGTGCTGGCCATCTGCCGGCTTGTCTCGATGCTGCCGTTGCCGGGTTTGGACGGCGGGGCGTTGCAGGCGTTCTTCGATTCGATTGCGAAGAAGGACGGCGGCGGCCTGCTGGGGATGTATTCCATGTTCACCGGTGGCGCGCTGGAACGCTGCGGCATCGGCTCGCTGGGCATCATGCCCTACATCAGCGCGACGATCATCATCCAGCTTCTCAGCGCGGTGATCCCGCAGTTGAGCAAGCTCGCCCGCGAGGAGGGTGGCCGCGCGAAGATCATCCAATACGGCCGCTATCTCACCGTCATCCTGTGCCTGGGCCAGGGGTTTGTGATGGCGATGGCGTGGGAAAATCCGGAGAAGATTTTCAACGGCTTCGCCGGCCAGCTCGTGCAGGATCCCGGGCTTGGCTATCGCTTGGAAACGACCTTGCTGCTGACCACGGGCACCATGCTGACCATGTGGCTCGGCGAGCAAATCAGCGAGCGCGGCATCGGCAACGGTGTCTCACTGATCATCACGATTGGCATTCTGGCGCGCATTCCGCAGACGGTGCAGGCGCTCTGGGAGATGTTCGTCACGCCCGAAGGCATCCAGGCCAAGTTTAATTTGTTCCACGGCGTCGCGCTCGTGCTGCTGCTGTTGGCGGTCATCGCCGGCGTCATCGCGGTCACGCAGGCGCAGCGGAAGATTCCCGTGCAATATGCCCAGCGCAACGTGGGCCGGAAGATGGTCCAGGGCGGCAGTTCCTTCATGCCGCTCAAGGTCAACTATGCGGGCGTCATGCCCATCATCTTCGCGCAGGCCATCCTGATGTTTCCCGAGAAGCTGCTGGGAATGCTCGGACAGTCGCTGGATGTGAAGTTCCTGGTGGATTTGTCCATGCACTTCCGCGAGGACCAGTGGATGCACATGGCGTTTCTCGCCTCGATGATTTTGTTCTTCTCCTATTTCTGGGTGGCGACGCAGTTCAACGAGGTGCAGATCGCCGACGACTTGAAGAAGTATGGCGGCTACATCCCCGGCGTGCGTCCGGGCCAGGCGACGAGCGACTATCTGCACCACACGATGAGCCGCATCACGCTGGCCGGGGCGATCTTTCTGGTCATCATCGCCATCATCCCGCAGTTCATGACACGCTCGTTCGGGATCAACTATTACGTCTCGCAGTTTTTCGGCGGCACGAGCCTGCTCATCACGGTTGGCGTGGTGCTGGACACGATGCGCATGATGGAGTCGCACCTCCTGATGCGGCACTACGATGGCTTTCTCAGCGGCGGCAAGGGCGGCAAAGGGCCGCGCCTGCGCGGTCGGTTTTGAGGTGCGGCGATTTGAGCATTTCTCGACGGGGCATCTGCTCCGGCGGGAAGTGGCAGACGGTTCGGCGGTTGACCGCCGGGCCGGAATGTTCCTTGAAGTGACAAGTCGGTGCTGGATGAACTGGGGCTGACCTTGGTCGGTTTGCGGCAATGATCGTCTTAAAAACAGAACGCGAAGTGGACATCATGCGGGCCGCCGGGGCGATTGCCGCGGTGGTGCTGAATGACGTTGGCGCATTCATTCGCCCCGGCGTGACGACGAAGGAAGTGGATGACTTCGCCGCGTTGCGCATCCGGCACTACGGCGCGACCAGCGCGTTCCTCGGCTACCGGAAATATCCGTGCAACATCTGCATCTCGGTGAACGACGAGGTCGTGCATGGTCTGGCGGGGCCGCGGCGCATCCAGTTTGGCGACATCATCAGCCTGGACGTGGGCGTGCGGTATCAGGGCTACATCGGCGACACGGCGAAGACGATCGCGGTGGGCGGATGCAGTCTGTTGGCGCAAAAACTCATTGATGTGACGACGCAAGCCTTGTATGAAGGAATTTCCCGCGCGTTGGCCGGGAACCGCGTCGTGGACATTTCGCGGGCGGTGCAGACTTATGTTGAGGCAAACGGCTTCAGCGTGGTCCGGGAATTTGTCGGTCACGGCGTCGGGCGCACGGTTCACGAGGAGCCGCAGGTGCCGAACTTCGTCGAGGCCGGCAGGAACTCGGCGAAGTTGAAGCCAGGCATGACGATCGCCATCGAGCCGATGGTCAACGCCGGATCGCCGGTGGTGAAAGTGTTGAGTGACAAATGGACAGTGGTGACGCAGGACGGGCTGCCGTCGGCGCACATGGAGCACACGGTGCTCATCACCGAGTCCGAACCGGAAATTTTGACGTGTCCGGAGAATCTGCCTTCTGCGTTGAGGGCGCGGTAGTGGCGACACTGCCGAACGGTCTGTTGCGGGTGGAACTTGCGAATGGCCACCGGCTCCTCGGCCATGTGGCGCGCCGGCAGGCGCCGTTGGTGGAGCAGGTGAAGGTTGGCGCGATGGTGACGGTGAAACTGTCGCCCGGCGACTTGTCGCACGGGTATGTGATTTTGAACGAAAGCAAACTATGAAAGTTCGGGCTTCGGTAAAAAAAATGTGCGAGCACTGCAAGATCGTGAAGCGCAAGGGCGTCATTCGCGTGATTTGCACCAATGCCCGCCACAAGCAACGGCAGGGCTAAACCACAGACTCTATGGCACGCATTCTTGGTGTTGATATTCCCGGCGACAAGCGCATTGACATCGCGCTGCGCTACATCTACGGCATCGGCCCGGTCAACGCCCGCGAGATCATCGCGAAGGCGCAGATTGACCCGGCCATCCGCGCGAAGAACCTGACCGAGGCCCAGCTCTCGCAGATCGTCCACGCAATCCAGGATGGCAAGTATGTGACCGAGGGCGACCTCCGCCGCGAACTCGGTTTGAACTTGAAGCGCCTCCAAGCCATCAAGTGCTACCGTGGCATCCGACACTTGAAGAGCCTGCCCGTGCGCGGCCAGCGCACCCAGACCAACGCCCGCACGCGCAAAGGCCCCCGTCGCACCGTTGGTGTGCAGCGCGCCGCCAAGCCCGCCGCCGCGGCCGCCTGATTTTTTAACTGTTCACCCCTATGGCCGAAGAAAAGAAGAAACCCGCTCCCAAGAAAGAACCGAAGTCTGCTGCCGCCCCTGCGGCTGCCGACGAGGCCAAACCCAAGAAGGAAGCCGCCGCGCCCGCCGCTGGAGCTGCTCCCGCCGGTGCTCCCGCTGCCGCTGGTGGCGCTGTCGCTGCTGCCGCGCCGACCGCCGCCGAACTGCTCGCCGACGAAAATGCGGGCAAGAAGATCGTCAAGGCCAAGGGTGCCAAGAACATCGCCGTTGGCATCGCTCACATCCTGTCCACCTTCAACAATACCAACGTCTCCATCACGGACATGCAGGGCAACGTGATCGGGTGGTCCAGCGCGGGCCGCGTGGGCTTCAAAGGCTCCCGCAAGAGCACCGCGTTCGCCGCGCAGCAGGTCGCGCAGGACGCCGCCCGTCAGGCGATGTCCCACGGTCTCCGCGAGGTTGAGATTCGCGTCAGCGGTCCCGGCTCTGGCCGAGAGTCCGCCATCCGCGCGCTCCAGGCCATCGGTTTGGAAATCTCCACCATCAAGGACGTGACCCCGGTGCCGCACAACGGCTGCCGTCCGCGCAAGAAGCGCCGCGTGTAATCCGGAATCCAGAATTTCGAACTCATAATTTTTCTATGGCTCGTTACACAGGTCCCCGCGTCCGCATCAGCCGCCGTTTCGGCATCCCCATCTTCGGCCCGTCGAAGTATCTCGAGCGCCGTAACTATCCGCCCGGCGTCCACGGCCCGAAAGGTTCCCGTCGCAAGGCCACGGAATACGGTCTTGGCCTGCTGGAGAAGCAGAAGCTGCGTTATTATTACGGGCTCATGGAGCGCCAGTTCCGGAACGTGTATGAGAAGGCCCTCCGCCGCCGCGGTGTGACGGGCGAGCAGATGCTGCAGATTCTCGAGACCCGCCTCGACAGCCTCGTGTTTGGTCTCGGCTTTGCCACCACCCGTTCTGCCGCGCGTCAGATGGTCGGTCACGGCCACATCAAGGTCAACGGCCGCAAAGTCAGCGTCTCGTCCTATGCCGTGAAGGTGAACGACGTGATCGAGGTGAAGGACTCCAGCGTCTCGCGCCAGCTCGCGACGAAGAATCTGGAATTGTCCACCGCCCGCGCCGTGCCCGAGTGGCTCACGCTCAACAAAGACGCCTTCAAAGGCACGCTCATCCGCGTTCCGTCGCGTGACGAGATCCACCCCATCGCCAACGAGCAGGTGGTGGTTGAATTTTATTCCCGCTAAACAAACCGTCCCCGGGTCGGGGACAAAACGCAATTATATGGGCCGGTGCGCGCCGGGAATAGCGCCGCCGGCCAGATTAAAATTGCAGAACAACAGAACACACCATGCCAGTCCGTCTCGCCCGGTTCGAAATGCCCAAGCGGTTGCAGAAGGAAGACGCCACCGCCACGCCCACCTACGCCAAGTTCAGCGCCGAGCCGTTTGAAACCGGCTTCGGCCACACCATCGGCAACTCCCTCCGCCGTCTGCTCCTCGGCTCGCTCGAGGGCGCGGCCATCACCTCGGTGAAGATCGAGGGCGCGCAGCACGAGTTCACCATCGTGGACGGCGTCGTCGAGGACGTGACCGAAATCGTCCTGAACTTGAAGAAGGTCAAGTTCCAGTCCGACACGCACGACATCCAGCAGCTCATCCTCAGCGTCAACAAGGAGGGCGAGGTCACCGCTGGCGACATCGAGCTGAACCAGCACGTCACCTGCGTCAACCCCGAGCAAATCATCTGCACGCTCGACAAGAAGAAGAAGCTCGTCATGGAGCTGGAAGTGAAGCTCGGCCGTGGCTTCTGCCCCGGCGACGAGAACAAGAAGACCGACCAGCCCATCGGCGTCATCGCCATTGACTCGATCTTCTCCCCCGTCACCCGCGTCAAGTATGCCGTCGAGGCCGCCCGTGTCGGCCAGCGCACGGATTACGACCGCCTGGTCGTCGAGATTTGGACCGACGGGCGCATCACGCCCGACGACGCGCTCCTGCAGGCCAGCGCGATTCTCCAGAAGCACCTCGACGTCTTCGTGAACTACGACCGCAACGCCGTCCAGTTCACCGAGGTCGAGAACAAGCAGGACGAGGAACAGGGCAAGCTCAAGAAGCTCCTCAACATGAGCGTGAACGAGATCGAGCTGTCCGTCCGC
>CAYZJP010000101.1:0-17978 GCA_964478755.1 uncultured Klebsiella sp. | reverse complement strand
GCGAGGTGCGCGAGTTCGTGGGCGAGCATCACGTCGCGCTGCGGCGCGGTGAAGCGCGCGGTGAAATCGCCCGGCAGGCCGACGGTGGGCCGCAGCCAGCCAAACGCGGCGGGCGCGCGGAGTCGCAGACTTTCCAGCACGCGCACCCGGCGGCGCAGGCCGAGGCCCGCGGCGAGTTCGCTCACGCGGGTTTCCAGCGCGGCGGCGGCGCGGGCGAAATGTCGCAGGCGAAGCAGAGCGAAGCCGAGTTGTGTCCACGCGAGGCGCGCGAGCAATGCGCCGAGGCCGAGTAGCCAGAGTTGCGCAGGCCACCAGTTGGGAGATGGCTGGAGTGGTGGAGTGATGGAGTGTTGACTGTGAAGTGGGAACGGTGCGGGCGGAGCGGCGTCGGCGAGGAGGTGGGCAAACTCGGCGTCGGAGATCGGAAGTGAAGGAGTGGTGGAAAGTTTGGGAATAAGAGGCGCTTCGTCGGGTGCTGGCACGATGAGCGCGGGCGGAGGAAGGGGTTTTGCACGGAGCGATAGCCAGATGTTGCGGGCGCGCTCGGCGGTCTGGCCAGTGACGCCGGTGAATTCTGCGACGAGCAACAAGCCGAGCACGCCGAGGACCGCGCGCCACAGCGAACGGCGCGCGACGGCGGCGCGGAGAAACGGTTGCGCGGCGGCAGCGGCGAGGACGACCAACGCGGTTTCGCCGGCAAGCCAGCCGAAGGTTCCGGCCCAGAGCGGGAGCTGGGGAGCCGTGGAGTTCATAGTTCCTTTCGCTTCGCGGCGATGAGTTGCCTGATCTGGTCCAGTTCGGCGCGGCTGACCTCGCGCGAGGAGAGGAGCTGGCTCACAGCATCGGCGAGGCTGCCGGCGAAGAGGCGGTCCACGAGATGGTCGGCGACGCCGCGGCTGACCTCGTCGGCTGCGACGGCGGCGCGGTAGATGAAGCTGCGGCCCCCGGTGCGGTGCCGGACAAGGCGGCGGTTTTCCATCTTGCGCAGCATGGTGGCGATGGTGGTGTAGGCGAACTCGGCGCTGCCGCCGAGCGCCTCGTGGACGCCGGAGACAGGAGCCTCCCCCAGTTTCCAGAGGACCTCGAGGATGCGGAGTTGGAGGTCGCCGAGACGGTGAGTTTTGGGCTTTGGCATGATGGAAACCGGTTTAATGACCGAGTTAATACTACCAAGGTAGTTGTAAGGTCAAGGGGAATTCTCTCATGCGGCGGTGGAGGCCGGCGACCCGTGCTTGGCCATCGCCTTTCCGCTTCGCGTGCTTGCTCCCGATGGGTAATGTCGCGTCATGCGAATTCTGACTGGCATCCAGCCTTCCGGCGCGCTGCACCTTGGCAACTACTTCGGCGCGATGCGCCCGGCCATCGAACTGCAACAGCAGGGCGAGGCGTTTTACTTCATCGCGAACTACCACTCGATGACCTCGCTCACGGACGCCAAACTCCGCCGCCAATACACCCTCGACGTCGCCCTCGACTTCCTCGCCTGCGGCCTCGACCCCGCGCGCTGCGTCTTCTGGGTGCAGTCTGATGTGCCGGAAGTCGCCGAGCTCGCGTGGCTCCTCTCCACCGTCACGCCCATGGGACTGCTCGAACGCTGCCACAGTTTTAAGGACAAGGTCGCCAAGCTCGGCGAGGGCGAGATCGGCTCAGTGAACCACGGCCTCTTCGCCTATCCCGTGCTGATGGCGGCGGACATTTTGCTCTACGACTCCAACGTCGTGCCCGTCGGCAAGGACCAGAAGCAGCACCTCGAAGTCACGCGCGACATCGCCGGGAAGTTCAACCAGCTCTACGGCCAGACCTTCGTCATCCCCGAGCCGCGCATCCGCGAGGAAGGCGCGGCCGTGCCGGGCCTCGACGGCCAGAAGATGAGCAAGAGCTACGGCAACACCATCGAGATCTTTGGCGAGGAAAAAGCCACGCGGAAGAAGATCATGGGCATCGTCATGGACTCGCGCACGCCCGACGAACCCAAGCCCGACGCCGACCAAAACCTCGCCGTGCAGCTCCTCAAGCTCGTCGCGCCCGCCGCCGTGGCGACCGACTACGAGAACCGCCTGCGCGTCGGCGGCCTCGGATATGGCGACTTGAAGAAAGCCCTCTTCGAGCACTACTGGCAGCACTTCGCCGCCGCCCGCGCCAAGCGCGCGGAGTTCGCCGCGCACCCCGACCACGTCCGCCAGATCCTCCGCACCGGAGCCGAGCAAGCCCGCGCCGTCGCCACTAAAGTCTTGGACCGCGCCAAGTCCGCCAGCGGACTCAAGTAGCCGCCCCGCTCTCCCCTCGCCCTCGGAGGGAGAGGGATAGGGTGAGGGTGAAAAGCAACGCAGTCTCACAGGCAGCGAATCTATTGAAACCTCACAGCATTTCTCCCTCACCCCGGCCCTCTCCCGCTGGGAGAGGGAGCCAGTCAGTCAGCCGTGGGTGCTGTCTTGCCGCCCGTCGCCTACGTCCGCGTGATCTTCACTGTGTTGCTCCCGCGCTCGTTGCCCGTGGTCGTGACCACATACACCTTGAAGTTGCTCACATCGCCTGACGCCAGCAAACCCTGCGTCGTGAAGAACTCCCGCGTCGCCGTTGGGGCCACATTGCCGATCACCACTTCCAGCGCCGCGTCATAAGTCGGCCCCGGACTCCAGCGCACTTCATATTGATACAGGTTCGGGTCGGTCGAGGCGGCCCACGTGAGCTTCCCCTGCGTCGTCGGGACGTTCCACACGCCATTCGCCACGACCGCGTTCGGCGTCGAGCCGGGATCAGGCGTCAACTTGGGCAGCGACAACACCACCGGGTCGTCCGCCGCGAACTTCGTGGGCACCGCCTGCCGATATGCCTTGAGCACGGGATAAATCGCGTCCTGCATTTTGTTCCGCTCCTTGATCTTGAAGCTCACCAGGAAACTCTCCTTGCCCACCGTCTCGAACTGCGTCTTCAACGCGGCCAAATCCGTGAGGAAATCTGCGACCGCATAACCGCCCAGCAACAGCAAAGGCGGCGTGAAGCCGGCGATGCCCGCCGCCGCGTTGATTTTCGGCCACAACGTCGCGACATCATCCATCGGCTCGACGAAAATCTCCTGTCCATCGCCCGGCGAAGGCAGAATCGGCAACGCCTCGGCGTAAGCCGTGCCGGCCAAAGCACTCCGCACCGCGTCATTGAACTGCCCGCCGCGCAGATGCAACGCCTCCTTCATCGTCTTGAGCGTCGCCGCCGCGATTTCCACGTTGTTAATCTGGCCTGTGATGTCCGTGTGCTTGGCCTGGAGATCATCCCGCATCGTCACCAGCGCCGCGCGGTTGAGCGTGGGCGGCGTCGGGCCGTTCGGATTGCGCAACACCAGCGGGCCACCGCCCCCAAGGGCAGTATTGACCTGCTCCCAGTGGGGCAGGAAGTCATTGAGGGTGGGAATGTAGGATGACGCGCCGGAGATAGGCATGGAATGGTGAGGGTTAAGGGTTAGTTTTTTGAATGAGAATGATTCTGATTCGGATTCAGCCTTCCACCACTCCCGCAAATGTCAAGTGGAGCCACGCAATTATTTTAACCCACTGCCAGTGGTCATCCACCACTCATCCCGACCAGCTAACCACCCGCGCAAACCAAATATCCACTGACACAAACCGAGTATCCAGCCACGCAAATCAGCCATCCACTCGCGCAAATCGTCTGTCTAGTGACGCAAATGGCGCATCCAGTCGCACAAATTCACTGTCCAGTGACAGGATGGCGCATTTCGGCAAGTAGTCGCGTAAAACGAGCAACAAGGCACTCAAAAATGGAAACTGGTTGCGAATCTCGGCCCGCCTTAATCATTCCTGCCGTATCCGGGAGAGTGAGCCGGGATGCCGCGTAGTCCTTCAAAACAGACCTAACTCACCCTCGGTCTGCTTGCTTTTGCTCGAAGTGGACTTGGCAGGCTTGGCACCTGAAAGGCGTGCCCCAGGCTCGAACCGAAACTTGGAACCGGCAATGTAGGACTCACTGATTTCTGTGCCTATCCAGCGGCGGCCAAGCCGTTCAGCCGTGGCACCAGTCACATTGGAGCCGGCGAAGGGGTCATAGACCAAATCGCCCGGCTTGGTGAGGAAGTTGATGAAGAACTCAGGCAAATCAGCCGGAAAGCGGGCGGGATGCGACTTGATGTTCTCCTCCTTGCACCGCCGCAAGTAGTGGCTGTTGCTCTCGGTGTTCGCGAATTCCAGGAGGTTGGGCCGAATGGCTCCGCCATTGTCTTTTGAGAACTTGTCGCTGATGTCGTGACCTGAAGGCCGCATGGCTGGCTTGTAACCCTTCTTCAGCAACACCTTCATGCTGTCGCTGTAATCCGCCAGCACACGCCGGTTGTCAGCATCAACGAAGGGGTCCATCACCAGCCACCAAACATTATTGATGGCATCTTTGACTCGAAGCCGCCGGATAGTCACCCACTCCGCCGGGGTTGGCAGCCGGGCCGGATTGTAGTGGTAGAAGTCTTGCGCGAGAAAGAAGCCACTCTCGCAAAGCCGGAGCAAAAGTTTGAACTGGTAGGTTGAACGCGCCGGGAGGCCTTTTATCCACGTTCCGCCAATGTCAATGACCAGACTTCCCTGTGGTTCGAGCAACTGCTTGAAATGCGGGATGAACTGCGCGAACCACTCGATGTAGGAGTCGGAGTCCTCATTCCCATATTCCTTTTTTCGGACCAAAGCAAACGGCGGAGAAGTGACAATGAGCTTTGCACGGTAGCCATGCGCGATGAGACTTGGCAGCAAGGTCAAAGAATCCCCGCAGTAGAGGGAGCCAAGTTCCGTCGCGTAGGCTGGCTTTGGCAACGGAGGAGCAACCCGATTCGGCCCGCCATACTCGGGAGCTTCCTCGCTCAACACGTAGGCTCCACCTGAGTCTTCCGTGCGTGCCAGCTTTGCCACCTGTTTCCGGAGTCCGCTGGCCGGCTTCAAGCTGAGAGCTTCCCGTGCCTGCTGTCGCAGGATTTCCACCAAAGCCGTCTGGTCCGCAATAATCCGACCAAGCGCCTGGCCGTCCAAAAAGATGATGTTCAAGTGGCTGGTGCTGACAATGCGCTGCCGGTATTGCATCGCGCTGTCGGTGGCTCTGCCTGTGCTAACGACGACGATGACGTTGGCGAGCGTCACTTGCTGAACACCGACCTCCTTTGCGACTGCTTCGTAGGTTATCTGCCCAACTTTGCACTGGAGCTGCCAGCGGGAATAAACCAAACGCGCAGAATGCATCATGGCGTCCACTTCACCGCCTGCGACGATCTCCACATCGGTCTCGCGCTGCCCCATGTAATCGAGGTCAAGCAGTTGACAGAGCCGAATTGCGAGCATTTCCAGCGCACGCCCTCGCTTGTTCGTGTCTTCGCCCTGCTTGATGTCGCCGACAATCGCCTCAAGCGACATGCGCCTGATTTCGCGAAGATCAACCTGCCCTGCATTTTTGAACAAGGCTCGCAGTAGCGGGTCGGCAACCTCGACTTCAAACTTTGGTGTCGGCTTCACGTCAGCGGTTTTCCCGCCGCGCCCCGCTGGAGCAGATTTGTCCGCCTTGCCGCGCTTCCTGAACTCCAGCAGACCCACTCGCTGCAAAGGCTGGAGGATGGTGGATGGAATCTCCTTCCAGTTGAAGTGAACCTCGCCAGCGTAGAGCGTCTCGGCGTGCCGGACGATGGCGTTGTATGGGGTCCAGTCCTTGATGTTCAAGGCGAGGATGGCACGGAGAAAGGCAATCTGCTCCGGCGTAAGTCCTCGAAAAGCATTCAGCGTCGCTACGCTGGCCCCAACCAAGGACTGATACATCTCGTCGTTAACTGCATACTCCTTCAGCAAGCCGCCCTGCCGGAGCCAGCCCAGCACACTGGAAAGGTCACTTGAATTCTTGGTCAGTTCAAAACCGCGCGACTGAAGTTCAGCGGTCAGGTTCGGAAGGTCTATCTTGTGCCTCCCCTCGCTCATCTCCCTGAGCGTTTCCACCAAGGCAACGCCGTCGAAGTCCAGCAAAAGATGCTTCGCAAGAAGGCGATGGGACTCCTGCTCCTTTCCCTGATACGCAAGCAACTCCGCGCCGAATGGCGCAAGAGTGTTGTCATCACCCAGAATCCCGTAGCTGCGCAGCGCTAGAACAGTGTTGCCAGCCAGTTTGTCCGGGTCTGTCTTAGCCTTGAAGAAGGCCGATGCAATTGCCTTCTCCAATGAGGCCCGACCAGCATTCCCGCGCACCACGGCGAGCAGTTTGTCTAGCGGCGTTTGCGCCGGACTAAACTGCTGGCTGTAAGGCAGCCTAAGCGCAGGCTTCTCAGAGTTCGACATGCCGCTGAAACTAATCCGTTAGTATTCCTCCGGTCAATTTCCCTTGCTTCAACTACTCCGCTTCGCTTTGAAGAGAAGCGAGTGTATCCGCTCGCGCGGCTACAGCACCTGCTTCGGCTCGTGCCGGGGCGTTTCCTTCAGCACGCGGCGCACGATGTCGTCCACTTTCACGCCCTCGGCTTCGGCGTTGAAGGTCGGCACGAGCCGGTGCCGCAGCACGGGATAGGCGAGTGCTTCGATGTCTTCCACCGTGACGTGGAAGCGCCCGCGCAAGACGGCGCGAACCTTCCCACCAACGACGAGTTGCTGGCACGCGCGCGGGCCGGGGCCCCACGCGATGAGCTCCTTCGTGAAGGCTGGCGCGTCGGCGTCCGTGGGCCGCGCGCGGCGCACGAGGTCGAGCACGAAGTCGGTGACGTGGTCGGGCACGGGGACTTTGCGGACGGTCTTCTGGATGGCGATGACTTCCTCGCCGGTGATGACGGGGTCCACGTCGGCGGAGTAGGCGCTGGTGGTGCGCTTGATGATCTCGCGCTCTTCCTCGCGGTTCGGGTAGTCCACGCGGACGTGGAACATGAAGCGGTCTTTCTGCGCTTCCGGCAGCGGGTAAGTGCCCTCCTGCTCGACCGGGTTTTGCGTGGCGAGGACGAAGAACGGCTGGTCCAGCTTGTAGGTGCGCCCGCCGACGGTGACGGAGTGCTCCTGCATGGCTTCGAGGAGCGCGGCCTGGGTCTTCGGCGGCGAGCGGTTGATTTCGTCCGCGAGAATCATCTGCGCGAACAGCGGTCCTTTGAGGAAGGTGAGGTTGCGGCGGCCGGTCGTGGGGTCTTCTTGGATCACGTCGGTGCCAGTGATGTCCGCCGGCATCAGGTCCGGCGTGAACTGCACGCGGCGGAAGGAGAGTTGCAGCGCGTCGGACAGCGTCTTGACCATGTAGGTCTTGGCGAGGCCGGGCACGCCTTCGAGCAGGCAATGGCTGCGCGCGAAGATGGCGATGAGGAGCTGCTCGATGACTTCCTCCTGCCCGACGATGAGCTTGCCCACCTCGGCGGTGACACGCGTGTAAGCCTCCGTGAGCCGGCGGGCCAGCCGCGCATCCTCTGCGTCAGAAGACGCGGCACGAATGGAGACTTTCGGCACCGGCGCGGGCGGCGGCGGCAAGTCGCTTTTGGCGACAATGCGTGGCTGCGGCGGCGGCGAGGGGGCGACGGGGGCTGAAGCTGGCTCGTCCGGCGCGTCCGGCACGAGCGAGACCTTCAAGCAGGTCGGGCAGCGGAACTCCGTGCCCGCCAGCGCGGGTTCAACGCGGAAGTCTTGTTCGCAGAGCGGGCACTTGAAGGCGATGTCCATCAGTGTCTGCGGCGGAGGTTGACGGAAAGCCACGCGGAGGGGAATTCCTTTCCTATCGGTCGCGGTTTTGCGTCGTCATCGCCAAGTTGGCGGGGCAGATTCGTGAAACATCGGTCAAGAACCCGTCGTCAGACAGTCGCCGGCAATTGAAAATGACATTGCTTCTCAATCGGAAACTCGCCGCCGTCCTTGCGACGGGGTGGCTGCTTGTGCCGTGCGCCCAGGCGGCGGATGACGGTGTGGAGTTCTTCGAGAAGAAGATACGCCCGCTGCTCGCGGAGCATTGCTACGAGTGCCACGCCACCGGGCAGAAGACCAAGGGCGGGCTGAACCTCGACTCACGCGAAGGCTGGATGAAGGGTGGCGATTCCGGTCCTGCGCTTGTGCCCGGCGAACTCGAGGGCAGCCGGCTCATCGTCGCCGTGCGCTACAAGGACAAGGAATTCCGGATGCCGCCGAAGCGGAAGTTGTCCGACGCGCAGATCGCGGACTTCGAGGCGTGGGTGAAGATGGGCGCACCCGACCCGCGCACAGCACCGGCCGTCGCAGTCGGAGCCAGGCGCGAGATCAACATCGCCGAGGGCCGGAAGCACTGGGCGTATCAGTTGCCGAGGAAGCCGTCGCCGCCAGTCGTGAAGGACGACGCGTGGCCGCGCACTGACGTGGACCGCTTCATCCTCGCCAAGCTGGAGGCGAAGAATCTCAAGCCCGCCGTTGACGCCGACCCGATCACGCTCGTCCGCCGGATTTACTTCGACCTCATCGGCCTTCCACCCACGCCCGAGCAGATTGACGCGTTCGTGAGCGACTGCCAATCGGCAGCCGGCAACCGGCAACCGGCCATCACCAAGCTCGTGGATTCACTCCTCGCATCGTCGCATTTCGGCGAACGCTGGGGCCGGCACTGGCTGGACGTGGTGCGTTACGCGGAGTCGCTCACGCTGCGCGGCTTCGTGATGAAGGAGGCGTGGCGCTATCGCGACTATGTCATCCAGAGCTTCAACGCGGACAAACCCTACGACCGTTTCCTCCGCGAGCAGGTCGCCGGCGATTTGCTTCCGCACGAGTCCATTGCGCAACGCCAGCAGCAGCTCGTGGCCACGACCTTTCTCACGCTCGGCAACACGAACCTCGAGGAGCAGGAGAAGAAGCAGCTCGACATGGACGTGGTGGACGAGCAGCTCGACACGATTGGCAAGGCCTTCCTCGCGCAGACCATCGGCTGCGCGCGCTGCCACGACCACAAGTTCGACCCTATCCCCACGCGCGATTACTACGCGCTGGCCGGCATCCTCAAGAGTTCCAAGACGCTGGAACACTCGAATGTCAGCAAGTGGCTGGAGTTCCCGCTGCCGCTGCCGCCCACGGAGGACAAGCAGTTCGCCGCGCACGAGCAAGCCGTTGCAAAACTCGAAGCCAGCATCAAAGCCGCGAAGGAATCCTCGAACAAGGCCGTCGCGAAAAAGGCCACGCTCCCCAGCGGCGCGCTTGATGCGAAGGTGCTCGCGGGCGTCGTCGTGGATGACGCGCAGGCGAAGAAGGTGGGCGAGTGGACGCATTCCACCTCCACGAAAACCTTCGTCGGTGACGGCTATCTCCACGATGCCAACATGGGCAAAGGCGAGAAGTCGCTGACCTTCCAGCCGGAGATGTTGCGCGCAGGCAAATACGAGGTGCGCCTCGCCTACAGCCCCGGCAAGTCCCGCTCGCAAAACACACCGGTCACGATTTTCAGCGCGGACGGCGAGAAGACCGTGCGCGTGGACCAGCGCGACGAGCCGCCCATCGAAGGCCGCTTCGTGTCGCTCGGGCAGTTCCGGTTCGAGCAGAACGGCGCGGGCTTCGTCCTCGTCGGCACCGAAGGCACCAAGGGCGTCGTGACTGCCGACGCCGTGCAGTTCGTGCCCGTGGAGATGCTGGCCGAGGCGACCACCACCACCGGCGACGCGGCGAAGAAAGACAAACCCGACGTTTCCGAATCCGTGAAGAAGCTGGAAGCCGAGTTGAAGAAGCTGGAGGCATCCGGTCCAAAGCGTCCGATGTTCATGTCCGTAAAAGAGGAGAACGCGGGCGACACGCAGATTCATATTCGCGGCAGCGTGCAAAACCTCGGTGCGAAAGTGCCGCGCGGTTTCCTGCAGGTCGCCAGCTACGGCACCACGCCCGCAATTCCAGAGAAGCAGAGCGGCCGCCGCGAACTCGGTGACTGGCTCGCCAGCCGCCACAATCCGCTGCCCGCGCGTGTCTTCGCCAACCGCGCATGGACGTGGCTCTTCGGCACCGGCCTCGTGCGCAGCGCCGACAACTTTGGCACCACCGGCGACGTGCCGACGCATCCGGAACTGCTCGACCACCTCGCCGTGCGCTTCATGGACGAAGGCTGGTCGGTGAAGCAGCTCGTGCGTGAAATCATGTTGAGCCGCACCTACCAGCTTTCGAGCCAGCCGGCGAACACCGACGCCGACCCGGAGAATCATCTGCTCTCGCACCAGAACCGCCGGAAGCTCGACGCCGAATCCATCCGGGACACCGTCCTGCAGGTCAGCGGCCAGCTCGACCTCGCGCAAGGCGGCCCGCTCATCAAGGCCGGCACCAGTGCCGACTACGGCTACAAGCACACCGACACGCGCCGCAGCGTTTACTCGCCCGTGCTGCGCAACTCGCTGCCGGAGCTGTTCGAGGCGTTCGACTTCGCGGACCCCAGCCTCGTCGTCGGCAAGCGCAGCGACAGCACGGTCGCCCCGCAGGCGCTCTTCATGATGAACCACCCGTGGATCATGGAGCAGTCGCAGTCCGCCGCGAAAAAGTTGCTGGCCGAGAAATTTGCTGACGACCGCGAGCGCGTCGCCCGTGCCTACCGCCTCGTCCTCGGCCGCGTGCCCACGGACGGCGAAGTCACGCTCGCGCTCAAGTTCCTCCCCGCCGAGTCCACGGCGAGCGAGGCGGTGAAGCGGCTCGAAGCGTGGGGACGATTCTACCAGGCGCTCTTTGCCTCGGTGGATTTCCGTTACTTGAACTAGGCGTCATGCCCCTGCTTTTCGAATGGGACCGCGCCAAAGCCAGCGCGAATCAGCGGAAGCACGGCGTCAGCTTCGAGGAGGCGGCGACCGTCTTCGCCGACGAATGCTCGCTAACCATTCCCGACCCGGACCATTCACAGGTCGAGCAGCGGCTGATTCTTTTGGGCACGTCGTATCGCGGGAAAATGCTGGTTGTCGTCCACACGGAGCGCGGTGATAGTATCCGCGTCATCAGTGCCCGACCTGCGAGTCGGCGTGAAAGGCAGCAATATGAAGAAGCCAACTAAGCGGGTCGCCGACTCCGAGCCTCGCGCAGAGTATGATTTTAGCCGCGGCGTGCGCGGCAAGTATGCCCGTCGCTTTGCCGCTGGCAGCAACGTCGTCATGCTGGAGCCGGATGTCGCAAAGGCTTTTCCCAACCAGGAACGTGTGAACCGCTCGTTGCGCGCCCTCGTCAGTCTTGTTGAAATGCAGGCCAAGTAAGTCGCCCATGAATCACCCGCTCTTCACCCGCCGCCACGCGCTGCAATCCCTCGCTTGTGGCTTTGGCTCGCTCGCCTTCGCAGGCATGACCGCCCAGCGCGCCGCCGCTGCGACAAACCCGCTCGCGCCGCGCCAGCCGCACCATGAGCCGCGCGCCAAGAGCGTCATCTTCCTCTTCATGCAGGGCGGCGTCAGTCATGTGGATTCCTTCGATTACAAGCCGCTGCTCGCGGAAAAGGATGGCCTGCTCATGGGCTTCAACGACGCGCGCAAAATCGCCAACTCCGGCAAGCGCGAAGAGTCCACGCAGCGCGTGATGAAGTCGCTCTGGCAGTTCAACCAGCACGGCCAGTCGGGCCGCTGGGGCAGCGAGCTGTTCCCCGAGGTGGCGCGGCACGCGGACGACCTGACCTTCATCCATTCGATGCACACCGAGGGCATCGCGCACGGGCCAGCCACGCTCTTCCTGCATTGCGGCGCGACGCAGTTTATCCGCCCGAGCATGGGCTCGTGGGTGAGCTACGGACTCGGCGCGGAGAACGAAAACTTGCCCGCCTTCATCAGCCTCAGCCCGAGCGCCGGCAACGGCGGTCCGCGCAACTACGGCAATGCCTTCCTCCCGCCCGTCTTTCAAGGCACCGGCATCGGCAAGGCCGGAACGCCGATCATCGAGGCGACGATTCGCAATCTCACCAACCCGAAACTCTCGCCCGCCGAGCAGCGCCGGAGCTTTGATTTTCTTCAGGAACTCAACGCCGAGCAGCTCAAGAAATCTCCCGGCGACGCCGAACTGGAAGCCGTCCTCGCCAGCTACGAACTCGCGTGGCGTATGCAGAACAACGCGCCCGACACGCTCGACCTCTCGAAGGAAACCGCTGCGACACAGAAGCTCTACGGCATCGGCGAGGGCAAGACGGACAACTTCGGCCGCCAGTGCCTCATGGCCCGCCGGCTCGTCGAGTCCGGTGTGCGCTACGTGCAAGTTACCTATGGCGACAACACCGCCAACCCCGCCTGGGACCAGCACTCGAACATGCCCAAGCACAAGGACCACGCGCTCGCAGTGGACAAGCCCATCGCCGGCCTGCTTGAAGACTTGAAGGCGCGCGGGCTGCTGGAGGACACCATCGTCTGGTGGGGCGGCGAGTTTGGCCGCACACCTTACGCCGAGAAGAACGGCACGGGCCGCGACCACAACGCCGGCGGCTTCACCGTCTGGCTCGCGGGCGGCGGCTTCAAGCCCGGCACCAGCTACGGCGAGACCGATGAGTTCGGCCATCTAGCTGTCGAGAACAAGGTCCACATCCACGACCTGCACGCGACCATTCTCCATCAGCTCGGCCTCGACCACGAGAAGCTCACCTACCGCTTCGACGGTCGCGACTACCGCCTCACCGACGTGCATGGGCACGTGGTGAAAGAAATCCTCGCCTGACCTGCTCCGTTAGCGTCGCCGCCTTACTGGTTTGCGCGGACAATTGCTGGCTTTGCTGGACGACTCTCCCGGTTTTCTAAGTGAGAGGATTTCCCGAAGGCCGAATCCCAGCCCTACACCCCCACCAACGGCAGCGAGTTCGTCGCGGGCAACACCATGTGCTCGGTGTCGTCCAGCGGCGGTATGTCGAGATCCTCCCGCCGGAGGATGCGTGTGTCGTCCAGCGGGGTGAGCAGATCCTGCATGAAGCGGCGCAGGCTCTCGGTGTTCGGCCCGACGCGATTGATGAAGAGGTAACGCTCCACTTCGTTCATCATCGCCTCCGCACTGTGGTAGCGCTGCGCGGGATCGCGTTCCAACGCGCGTTGGAGAATCTGGCACAGCTCCGGGTCAATGCGACCGTCCAGCCGGGCGAAGTCCGGCAGCGGCGCAGTGGTGAGACGGTGGCGGGTGTCTTCGAGATTCTCGCCGGCGAAGGGATTGTGGTTCAGCAGCAGCGTGGCCAGCGCGACGCCGGCGGTGAACACATCCGAACGCAGGTCCAGCGGCTTGCCGGTGATCTGCTCCGGACTCATGAAGTCCGGCCGGCCCACGATGACGTCGGGGCTGTCCTTGGGCAGGAAGCCGCGCGCGCGCGCGATGCCGAAGTCGGTGAGCTTCACGTCGCCTTGGTAGCTCACAAGGATGTTGCGCAGGTGCGCGTCGCGATGCACGAGGCCCAGTGGCTTGCCGTCGTCGCCCGTGAGGCTGTGCGCGTAGGCCAGCCCGCGCAGCACGCGGTGAACGATGTAAACCGCGAAGTCGCGCGGCAGCCGCGCGCCCTGCGAGGCAAGCCGCGCGAGGAGCTCCTGGCAGTTCAGCCCATGCACATACTCCATCACGATGAAGATGTGGTTCGAGGTGCGGCCGAGGTTATAGACCTGCGCGATGTTCGGATGGACGAGCCGCGCCACGAGCCGCGCCTCGCCGATGAACGCCTTCACAACTTCGGACTGCCCGGACGTGGACGGCTCGATGAGTTTCAGCGCGACTTTTTTTGCGAAGCCATACGCGCCAATCTGCTCGGCCTCATACACCACGCCCATGCCGCCCTTGGCGATGAGCTTGCCCAGGCGGAAGCGCGCCGAGGCCTTCAGCTCCTCGCCGTCATCCACCAAACCGCGAATCAAATCCACGAAACTGGCCATGTCTTAAAAAAACTGTCTGTCAGTGGGCGTCCGCGAACGGGGATTGGTTCAGACCGGTCGCGTCCTTGACGCCACGACGGGGGGAGAATGCACGAGGCCGGCGCATTGCACAAGTCTGGTTTGGTAAATTTCTGCACGACACCCGCCGACCAATGTTGGAGCCAGACGCCGAGAACCTCGCGAAGGAATTTGGTTGCCAGCGGCTTTCGATTTCCGATGGCGATGTGGAGAAGGATTGGTGGATCTACAGCTCGACCTGGGTGCTGCTCAGTAGGAACAAGGATTTGATGACGCTCATCGCCAGCCGGACCGAGTCGGCGAAGTCAGACCCGTCCACCAAGACCGTCCCCCTCTGGACCGACGACTACGCCAGCCTGCTGCCGATCATGAGCTGGTGAGGTCTCGGCTTAATCATCCGTGCGCAGGGTCCAATCGCCGGCCCACGGGTTGACTGCCCCGAACGCACCCCACGTTTGCCGAGGCTCCAGCACTGCGATGTGCCCGTCGCAGTAGGCATAGACAAACTTCCCCTCGTGATACGCCTTGGCCTTGTTCCCGCCAAGGCCATAAAGCTGGTTTGAAGTCCCGCGCGTGACGCTGAAATGGTCGTTCCCGGCGAAGTTGCGCGCGTCAGGACGCTCCACGAACAGCAAGGTGGTTTGAGGAGAACCGATTTGATGCTCTCGCAATACCGCCGCCGGCAGGAGCGTGTTGATGGGTGGCCCCCAAAACGAAGAATAGTAGATGCCCACTCCGCCATCTTTGAGCGAAAGCAACGGCTGTCCGTAGTTCACCCCGCCCATGTTCGCCTCGGACATCGAGTAGGTGCGACGCCAGGTTTCCGGAGTGGTGAAGCTCGGGTGGGGAGCCGCCCTGTCCTCGGGGCACAGCAGCACGCTCGACCTTTTCGCCAGCGGGATGCGGTTCGCCTGCTTTTCCGCTGCGGTCAGGTTCTTGCCGAGATACTCGTATAGCTGGTCATCGAAGGAATAGACCTGCTCGCCCGGCGTGCCGACCGGTTGGGGCCGGTAGATGGCCAGCGGCAGCGCGTCGCTGTTGGAATCAGTGTAACTGGCATTCGCCAGATTCAACTGCTTCAAATTGTTCTGGCACTGCACTGTCCGCGACTTTGCCTTGGCCTTGCTGAGGACGGGGAGAATCATCCCCATCAGCAGCCCCAGAATGCCGATGACCACCAACAACTCGACGAGCGTGAAAGCTCGAATGGCCGGCCGCATGGCAAGGCGGGCGGTTTTCATGATCTGGCTGGCATTGGAGAATCCTTTGCCCGCAAACCCGCTGGGGCTGAGTCCCCCCGCCAATTGGGCTGGCGCAATTGCCGCCGCAGCCGGGCGATGCCGCGCAGATCCTCCCCGACCGTGCTGAGCACTTTCACCGTGCTGTCCCGGTCCTCCCGCCAGCGCACGGGTAAATCGCGGATCCGGAAGCCCGCCCGCTCCGCCAGCACCAGCAGTTCCGTGTCGAAGAACCAATGGTTGTTCTCGACCAACGGGAGGAGTGTCTGGACTGCCCGGCGGGAAACGGCCTTGAAGCCGCATTGGGCATCTGAAAACCGGACGCCGAAGACCGCCCGCAACAGCCGATTGTAGCCGCGCGACAAAACCTCCCGCTGCCACGAGCGTTGCGTCCCGCCCTTCTGGAGCAGGCGGGAACCAACCGCCAAGTCCGCCTCGCCCAACGCCACCGCCCGCACCAGTTCCGGAAAGCCCGCGAGGTCCGATGACAAGTCCACATCCATGTAGCTGCACACATCCGCGTCTGTCGTGGACCAGACCTTGCGCAACGCCCCGCCGCGCCCCTTGGCTTCGAGCCGCACAACCCGCACTTGCGGAAACTCCCCCGCCAATCGCCGCGCGATCTCCGGCGTGCCGTCCGTCGAGGCGTTGTCCGCGATGACCAGCTCGTAATCGCCGGGCATCATCTCCGCGAGGAAGGGCGCGAGCTGTCGGATGCCCCGCTCCAAGCGGCGCTCCTCGTTGAACACGGGAAGGGTGACGTTCAACTTCATGCTGCCCGCCCTCCATTCTGCCCGCGAATCACGCGGATCAACGCGAATGCCAAACTTTCTGCCTCCTCACGCGCCTTGAACGCGTGCCGGCGACTTGCAGTCGCCGTGTGGCGGGTGGACAGCTCGGATGCGCCTCGAACTGCCGTCCTCAGCGGACGGCGATTGCAAATCGCCGGCACGGCATCTTGCGCAGGTGACGACGTGAGGAGTCCCTGACTAAATTCCGCATTCCCCCTTCCGCATTCCGCGTTAGTTGGAGACTCGTCACCTCGTCTCCTACCCGCCTGCTTCGCCGCCTTCCCCTTCCGCGCGGCTTCCCAATCCCGGCGCACCAGATACTTCAAGTTCCCCTCCTCGATGACCACCTCGTAAAAGGCGCGCAGAAACTCATGGAACTTCTCGTCTTCAAAGTGGCGGCGTTGCAGGAGAATCTGCTCCGGCCGGTAGTGATACAGCAAGCGCAGAAACTCCGCGTGCGTGATGTCCCCGGCGGCGATGCGCTTGAGCGAGAGCACCGCCAGCTCCGGCGGGATGAGGAGGTTCGCGTGCGCGCACCAGATGGGACGGTCCGTGTAAAGCCAGCGCGTGTCCGCCCGGCGCTCCTTCAGTTCCGCCAGCACTTTGACCTCCGTGGGCGAAGGCTTGGCCCGCAGGAACGCCGTCTCCCGCTCATACCGTTCTGGCAACTCCACGAGAAACCCCGCCAGACAGAAGGAAAACGCCGCAATCAACCCCGCCGGCTTCCACCCCGGCCAGAACTCCCGTAGCCGCCGACGCAAGGAGGCGGATTCCAAACTCGAAACCCGGAACTCAGAACTCGGAACTGTTAGTGTTTCCCCCGTCCACTGCACGCCCAGCGCCCCCAGCCACGCCATGGGGATGCTCAGGTGCAGATAGTAATAATCCCACCACGGCCGGTGCCACGCATGGGCGAGGAAGGCGGTGGCGAAGAACACCGTGGGAAACACCGCCGCCCACCGCCGTCTGTCCACGAGGCCAAGAAACAACCACAGCCCCGCCAACCCCGCACCGGCCCCGCCCAGCCCCACCTTCTGCAACATGGGCGACAGCCCCGCCTGACCTTTCAACGCCGCCGTGACCTCCGGGCGGAAGTGATACTTGAGCAACCAGACCAAATCCTCCTCCGGAAAGAACGCCCACACCAACGCCACGCCATACACAAACCCCGCCAGCCAGATGCCGGACCATTGGAACAGGAACCGAAGTATCACCTTGATCTTCTCCTTCGCTCCCATTGGGGGAGAAGGTTGGGATGAGGGGGAGTCAGTTGCAACCTCCCTCGCCCTGTGTGCCGCAAGGGGCGAGGGCCGGGGAGAGGGGTTTCCCTCCGTAGGTGACGACGTAAGGAGTCTCTGACTGAACTCCGAGGCTTCCTCCGGTTTGCCCGATTTAATTAGAGACTCGTCACCTCGTCTCCTACCCGTCTCTGGTAGGGCCGCGCTGTGCGCGGCCTCCCCTTCAGATGGTGGACTAGGCCGCGCGCAACGCGGCCCTACCATGTCCCCATCTCCCGTCTCCCATCTTCGATCTCCTTCGCAAGCTTGCTTGACGAATTCGAGGGCCAAGGCCGGCAGCAGCAGCAGCACCGTGAACTTGGTCTGAAACCCCAGCCCGAAGACGAGGCCCGAGCCAAACAACCACCACCGGTTCCCGCCCGCCCCAAACCGCTGCCACAGCCAGACCGCCCCCAGCCCAAACCCCAATGCCGGCAGCATGATGGTGACGGACAGCCCGTAGGACAGAAAGCTGGTGGACGCCACGCAGAGCAGGACAGCGGCAAACGGGGCGATGGGTGCTCCTGAACCCGGTAGGGCCGCGCTGTGCGCGGCCTCGTCCGTCCAGATGGTGAGTCGAGGCCGACCACAGGTCGGCCCTACCAGGTTTGCGGGGATGGGTGTTGGCGACGAAGCCTCTCCCTCTCCCAGCGGGAGAGGGCCGGGGTGAGGGAGAAAACGACCGCCTGACGACACGCGCCCGAGTGCCCCCAAACTCCGCCGCCAAGAGCCGACACACGCCGCCAGCGCCCCAAGGGAAGCCGCACACAGCAGCCCCGCCGTGAGGCGAAATGATTGAAGCGAGTGACCTAACACGCTGCTGCCCGCCTGAAGCAGGGCGGGATGCACCGGGGGCTGATCCCACCAGACC
>CAYZJP010000100.1:0-18037 GCA_964478755.1 uncultured Klebsiella sp. | reverse complement strand
GTGCATGCCGTTCTATGACGCTCGGGCCTGAGGGGAGTTTCGCAGAGGTCTCCAGTGATGTTTTATTTGGAACAGTTTGTTATTTTCTATCTTCATTTCCACAGTTAAGTGCTGGGTGATGTAGTCAAACAATGCTCACCACATCGCTCCACTGGCCGAATCTCGGTCCTCGCTGAAGTAAATGGCGCGTTCGCACCGGAAGGAGGAAGAGTAAGAAGTTTTCATGGTGGAGCAGGCTTACGGATTGGCCGGGGTGCCGCCGCCTGTGGGAGTAGTTCCAGCGGGCGGCGCTTGCGGTTCATTCGGCTCGAAGACATAGACCACGCCCCAGCGCTGGCATTTGGTGCGGAAGCTGCCGGGGTCGGTCTCGTGGCGGTAGAAGTGTTCCACCTGTTTATTGATGTCCACGGCCAGCGCCAAGGCTTCGGGGTAGAGCGCGCCGGCTTCGTCGGATTCGCGGTCGAGGTTCACGTCGGCCTGCTTGCTCAGGTCCAGGTCGGTCTTGAAGGCTACGCGGGCGGTCTCGACTTCCGCCGCGCTGGGATTGGACATGGCGACGAAGGCCGCGCCTTCGGCGGTCTGCCGGTCGGCCTCGCCCTGTTTGATGGCTGCGGCGGCGTTGGCAATGTCCTCGTAGGTGGAAAGCTCTGGGATACTGGTGTCGTGGGTGTCGCGGCCGTAGTAGCTGCGCGCCCCGGCGGCGAAGGCACCGCGTTTGATGCCCAGGTCCAGCACTTGATGGAAGTGCGAGATGAGCAGGGCGGCGCGGTCTTTCTTGGGTTGCAGGCGGTCGGTGATGGGGGTCTGCGCGGCGCGGGCGAGGCCGACCTCGCCGAGTTCCTTGAGCCAGCGGTTGAGGAAGCTGGTGGGGACGGCGGGATCGAGCTGGTCGAAGGTGGCGGCGTCAATGGCGCGGTCGGCGGCCAGGGGCGTGAGCAGGTAGAAATCCCGCGCGGTGGTCAGGGTATGCAGGGTGGTGGGGACGGAGTTGGGGAGGCGGCGGGAGGGCACGGGGCGGGTTAGTTGAGGGTTGAAAGTTGAGAGTTGAGAGGGGAAAAAGGGGTCGGGCGAGTGGTGGGACGGGGTTTGCGGAGGCTGCGAACTGGCGATATTTGACCATTTTTCGCAAGTCGCGCTCTGACAGGGCTTTAAGTGCCAATTCCGCCGACAGAATTGGCGCTTACAGGACTGTCAGAGCGTTTTCCGCCGACGGAATTGGCACTTACAGGACTGTCAGGGCGTTTTCTGTCGGCAGGATCGGGGCTAGCAGGACTGTCAGACCCGATTCGGCGGACGGAATTGGGGCTTACAGGACTGTCAGGGGCGGTTCCGCAGGCCGGATGGGCACTTACAGGACGGTCAGGGGCAAGGGCGCAGAGGGAAGGGAGGCTGGCAGAGCGGTCAGGGGCGATGCGGAAGAAGCTCCGGCTACCGTGCGGAGTGCCGAGCGCCGAGCACCGAGTGCGGAAGTTCCTATGTCCCCATAGAGTTCTCATTTGGAATAGCGATGACTTGTTTACGTGACGCAGACAATCGGTGTCAACAGGTAGTTTGTGCTGGGCTTTGCTGTCGTCCGTTTTGCGAGGGGAGCGGCAAGGTTTTTGTTCGCAAGTTTCACGGCACGTGTGAAACAATGCGTCCAATCGCTCGCGGGATTTAGACGTCGCTTACCGAACACACCCATGACTTCGCTCACCCGCCGCTCCTTTCTCCGCGCCACTGGCGTCACACTTGCGCTGCCGGTGCTGGAGTCCGTCGCGCCGTTTGTCCGCGCGGCGGCGAACGGTCCCATTCGCCGAATGGTGGCGTGCTGCACCACGCTCGGCATCCACGGCGAAAATTTGTTTCCGACGAAGGCCGGCCGTGACTTTGAGCTGACGCCGTATCTGGAGCCGCTGAAGGAACTGCGCGGCGATCTGACGGTGTTCAGCGGTGTGTCGCATCCCGAGGTGGACGGCGGGCATTCGAGTGAGGCGAGTTTTCTAAGCGCGGCGCCGCACCCGGGCGCGAGCAGTTTTCGCAACACGATTTCCCTCGATCAGTTCGTGCTGGAGCAGCTCCCGCCTGCGACGCGCTTCGGCAGCTTGGTGCTCAACACTGGCAATGGCGGAACCGGGTTGTCCGTGTCGCGCAGCGGCGTGAAAGTGCCGGCGGACTACAAACCCAGCGAGGTGTTCAAGAAGCTTTTCGTCAACGGCACGGCGAAGGAAGTCGCGCAACAGAGCGACCGGCTCCGCGACGGCCAGAGCATCATGGACACCGTGGCCGGCGATGCGAAGCGCCTCTCTGCCCGCGTGACTGCGCGTGATCGCGAGAAGCTCGACGAGTATTTCACGACCGTCCGTGAGGTCGAGCAGCGCCTCAAGCTCGCCGAGGAGTGGACGAAGAAGCCGAAGCCGCAAGTGAATGTCCCGCCGCCGACCGACGTGCAGAACGCCGCCGATTTCGTGGCGCGCACGCGGCTGATGTTCGATCTCGCGCACCTCGCGCTCCAGACCGACTCCACACGCGTCATCACCGTGATGATCCAGGGCCACAACAGCGTGCCGCCTGTCCAGGGCGTCACGATTGACTGGCACAATCTTTCGCATCACGGGAAGGACCCGGAGAAGCTCGCGCAGCTCCGTGTCATCGAGCTGGAGCAGATGAAATTGTTGGCGAGCTTCCTTGCGAAACTAAAATCGTCGAAGGAATCCGGCGCGGATTTGTTGACGAACACGATGGTGCTCTACGGCTCCAACCTCGGCAACGCGTCGAGCCACGACACGCGCAACATGCCGATGCTGCTGGCGGGCGGCGGCTTCAAGCACGGCCAGCACCTCGCCTTCGACGAGAAGCAGAATTATCCGCTGCCCAACCTTTACGTCTCCATGCTGCAACGCCTCGGCATTGAGACCGGCAAGTTCGCGAGTGCCACCGGCACGATGCGCGGTCTGGAATTGGCCTGAATTGAAGCGCGGTTCCCGGCGCTCCGTTCCCTCGAATCACGGCCAATGCACATCCTTCTCACTGAGCCGGGAGACGAGCCGTTCCTGCTTGAAGAGCTGAATCGCGGATTCGCGGGCGCTCGACACGAGCAACTCGCTCCCGGTTTGCTGCGGACCGAATCGGTTCTCCAGCCCGCCGCATCACCAACTCTTGCCTTCGTGCGCCAGCTTCTGCCTTCCGCTGAAACTCTGGGCGCCGCGTCCATCCGCGAGTGGAGTGAGCGTCTGCTCGACGTGATTGCGGGTGGATTGTCGGAAGGCCAGCCGTGGCGCTTGCACATCGCGTCGCACTACGGTGCGGGCGGCGCGGGTGGAAACCGCGTGCGGTTCATTTGGGAAGCGCTTCGGGAACTGCTGCGTAAGAGACGCCGACATCTGCTGCGCAAGCTGGAAGCCGCCGAGACGCCCTTTCGTGAAAGCATCTCGCTCGTGCAATTGCTGCTGACCGCGCCGGATGCGGGCTTTCTCTCAGTTGCGCCCGCGCCGCTGCCGTGGCAGTTGCGCCGCTGCATCTGGCCGTTCGTGAAGGGCGAGGTGCCGGTAGCGAGCGACAAGGCCGCGCCCAGCCGCGCCCTCGCCAAGCTCGTCGAGGCGGAGCAGCGTCTCGGCCTGCGCATCGCGGTGGATGAGCTGTGTGTGGACCTCGGGGCATCGCCGGGAAGCTGGAGCTACGTGGCGTTGAGCCGTGGCGCGCGCGTCACCGCTGTGGACCGCTCGCCGTTGCGCGAGGACTTGATGGCGAACCCGAACCTGACCTTTCACCAAGGCGACGCGTTCAAGTTCCTGCCGGAGACGCCCGTGGACTGGCTGCTGTGCGACGTCATTGCCGCGCCGGAGCGGAGCGTGGAGTTGGTGCTCGATTGGGTGCGCGAGCGCAGGTGTCGCAAGTTCATCGTGACCATCAAGTTCAAAGGTCACGGCGATTACGCGAAGCTGGAGCCGCTGAAACACACCTTGCCTCCACTATGCAAAGAGTTTTTCCTAACGCGGCTTTGCGCGAACAAAAACGAAGCCTGTGTGGCGGGAATCTTGTCCGATGTTCCGCCCGCCGACCAAGCCCATGAAATACACTTACGAAGAACTGGCCAAGATGATTGACCACTCGCTGCTGCATCCGACAATGACGGATCAGGAGTTGGAGGACGGCTGCCGGCTGGCCGCGAAGTATCAGGTGGCCTCCGTTTGCATCAAACCCTACTACGCGAAGCGCGCCGCTGAATTGCTGAAGGGCACCGGCGTGCTCGTGGGCGCAGTCATCGGCTTTCCGCACGGCAATTCCGTGACGGAGTCCAAGCGCTACGAGACCGAGCTGGCCTGCCGTGAAGGCGCGGCGGAGATAGACATGGTCATCAATCTCGGCAAGGCGCTGAGTGGTGATTGGGACTACGTCGAAAAGGAAATCAGCGTCGTGTGTTTGCAGGCCCATCGTGAAGGAGCAAAGGTGAAGGTGATTTTTGAGAATGACTATCTCACCAAAGGCGGCGCGGGCCTGAGCGGTGACGAATTCAAACGCAAGCTCTGCCAGCTTTGCGAGCGGGCGGGTGCGGACTGGGTGAAAACTTCCACCGGCTACGGTTTCGTGAAGCAGCCGGATGGCAGCTACAATTACAAGGGTGCGACGGAGCATGACCTCGCGCTCATGCGGGCGAGCGTGTCGGCGAATGTGCAGGTAAAGGCCGCCGGTGGCGTGCGCGACCTCGATGGGCTCATCAAGGTCCGTGACCTCGGTGGCTCGCGTTGTGGCGCGACGGCCACCGCCGCGATGCTGGACGAATATCGTCGGCGCGAGGCAGCGGAGCGGGCAGGGCAGGGGACGGAAGCACGCAGCGGGGCCATCGGTGCGGGCGGTTATTGATCTGCGGAATCCGAGCACATGAAGCCCGCCGACCTGTTCCGCCACTGTCCCCGGTGTGGCAAAATTCAGTCCGCAATTGGACGCGCGCCGTTCCACTGCGAGGCATGTGGCTTTCTTTTCTACTTTAATCCCGCCATTGCCGTCGGAGCGGTGCTGCTCGCGCCTGATGATATGGTGTTACTGATTCGCCGTGCGAAGGATCCTCACAAGGGAAAACTTAGCGTGCCCGGCGGTTTCGTGGACGCGGGCGAAGTGGTGGAGGACGCGCTGCGCCGCGAAATCCACGAGGAGGTCGGGTTGACGGTGGAACGGCTCGACTACTTCTGCTCGCTGCCGAACGTGTATCACTACCGTGGCGTAACGTATCAGGTGCTGGACTTCTTCTTCATCGGACGCGTGGGCGGGAAGTCTGTGCAGGCCGACCCCGGCGAAATCACGGAAGTCTGCTGGCTGCCACAGAAACAGATCGAACTAGGTCAAATCGCTTTCGATTCCGTGCGCGAGATGCTCCGCCGGTTTCTTGCGCGACCATGAAAGCGCCTACGATTTCGGTGGTGGCGGCCCGTTTCGCACGCAGCGGAAGCCAGTGTGGTTCAGGCCGGTGTCGGGCGAGGTTTTCATGCGCATCGCCGGCCGGTAGCCCCAGCAATACGCCTCCGTGCAAAGATACGAGCCGCCGCGGGTGATGCGCTTCCAGACGCCAGGCTCGTTTGGGTCGTAGCTTTCCTGCGGGCCTTGCGGGTTCAGCTTCGGGCTTTTTGCGTAGTAGTCCGGCATATACCAGTCGGCGGTCCACTCCCACACGTTGCCGGCCATGTCGTAGAGGCCGTAATCGTTCGGTGCGAAACTGCCCACGGGCGCTTGCAGCTTGAAGCCGTCTTGCAGCGTGTTGCCATTGGGAAATGAGCCTTGCCAGATGTTCGCCATCCATTTGCCCTCGGGCGTCTTTTCATTGCCCCAGATGTAAGTGAGCTTCTCCTTGCCGCCGCGCGAGGCGAACTCCCACTCGGCCTCCGTCGGCAAACGCTTGCCCGCCCACTTCGCGTAGGCCATCGCATCGAACCACGCGACCTGCACGACGGGCTGCTTCTCGCGGCCGACGATGGTCGAGTCCGGCCCTTCGGGATGCCGCCAGTTCGCACCGGGCACGTAGCTCCACCAAGCCATGTGATTGTTCAGCGGCACCTCGCCGGGCGGCGGCGTGAAGACGATGGAGCCGGGCACGAGCGCCTCGGGCGGGGCATCGGGAAAATCGGACTGCTTGGGCTTGCGCTCGGCGATGGTCACATAGCCGGTGGCCTTGATGAACTTCTCAAACTCCTCGTTGGTGAGTTCGTAAGTATCCATCCAAAACCCATCCACAGTGACTTCATGCACGGGCTTCTCATCCGGTTGACCTTCCTCGGATCCCATCTGAAACGTGCCGCCGGGAATCCACTTCATGCCGTTGGTCCACGAGAAGTCGCTCGGGTTCGCGGCGGCGGGCATTGCCTGCTCCCTGGGCGCGGGCACCGCGTGGCCCAGGCCCTTGGGTTCGTCGTAACGCGTGGCGTAGTCGTGTCCGGCCTTCTTGGAAAGCAGCGGCGAGATCAGCGCGACGAGGCCGATGACGACGACGAGCGCGACGACGAACTTCCACGGGTTGACGTGGTGCGGATTTGGCTCGGACGGCTGGCTCATGTTCAGTGCGAATTGGACGTGAGCGCAAGAATGCGGGTTTCAACGGCGACGCGCCAACGGAATCCGTTTCCTATTTGGAGTGGTGCCGTTCGGCGAGCTTCCGCGCTCCTTCGCGCACGGCTTCCACCAACTCGCGCGGTGCCACCGCCACCGCGCGTCCCGCCCACGCCAGCACCCAGCGCTCGACCTCGGCGAGGCTCGACAGCTTCATCCGCAGCTCCAGCCCGCCGTCCGGCAGGTCGGTGGATTTTTGCGACGCGTGCCAGCGCTTCTCGCGGATGTAGTCGGCGATGGAGGCATCGAAGCGAATGCACACGGCAAATTCGCCTTCGGCCGAATGCACGCCAAAGCTGTCACGCAGCCGCTTCTCCAACGAAAACTTCTGCGGACGCGGAAAGGTCTTGCCCGTCTCCTTCGCTTCGAGAATGCGCGCCGGGGCGAACGTCCGCACGTCCTTGCGCGCGTGATCGAACGCGAAGAGGAACCATTCGCCGTTGATATTGGCCAAGTGATACGGGTCCACGATGCGGCGGTCCGGCTCGCGTTGGCCGGGCTTGCGGTAGGCGAGTTCGAGCTGATGTCGAGCGGCGGTGGCCTTGGCGAGCGTGTCGAAGACGCCGAGGTTCAGCACCGGTTCCGCCGTCGTGCGGAAGGAAATGGTCTGCTCCACGTCCGAGAGATTCAGCGAGATGGTGTCGGGCAGCGCCTGCTCCATCTTCTTGATCGCCGAGAGCAGCGGTTTCTCGAAGCTCGTGCCGCGATACTGCTGGAGCGCCTTCTCCGCCACGATGAGCGCGAAGAGCTCACCCTCGGTGATTTGAAACGTGGGGAACGCGCTGACTTCCTCCGTGTAACCGTAGCCCTTCCGCACCGCGTCGAACTCGATGGGCAGGCCGAGTCTATCGCGCATGAAGTCAATGTCGCGATAAACGGTCTTGGTCGTAACCTCCAACTCGGCAGCAAGCGCGTTCGCGTTGGGAAATCCGCCCGCGTGCAACGCCTGATGAATGCGCTGCATCCGCTCCAGCGGCGGACGCGAGTGCATCCCGGAAACCGGCTTGGCCTTCGCCTTCATGCGCGACGACTATGCGACGAGGAACGCACGAGTCAAACAGCGCGTGCCGTGTCAGGGGTTGACCACGTTTTGCGCCGCGCCGGCGAGGAACGCCTTCACATTCGCGACGGTCGTATCCAGCAAGCGCGACCGCGCAGCCTTGGCGGCCCACGCCTGATGCGGCGTGATGAGGCAGTTCTTCGCGGTGAGCAACGGGTTGTCGGCCTTGGGCGGCTCGGTGGAGAGCACATCCAGGCCGGCGCCTGCGATGCGACCGTTGTTCAAGGCAGTAGCCACCGCTGCTTCATCCAGCAAAGGCCCGCGGCTGGTGTTCAGCAGAAAGGCCGATGGCTTCATCAGCGCGAGGCGCGAGGTGTTCACCAAGCCTTTCGTCTCCGGCGTGAGCGGGCAATGCAGACTCACGACATCGGCGCGACGGAAGAGCGTGTCCATGTCCACAAACTCGACGCCGTCTTTCGGCGGCTTCGGCGAGCGGCTCGCGGCGATGATCTTCATTCCCATCGCGTGTGCGATGTCCGCTGTTGCCTGCCCGATGCGGCCCCAGCCCACGACGCCGAATGTCAGCCCGTCCAGTTCCCGCAACGGGAAACGCGCGTAGCACCAGTCGGCGGATTTCACCCAGTCGCCCGTGCGCACGGAGTCCGCGTGCGCGCCGACGCGGTGACACAGCTCCAGCAACAGCGCGATGGTGAACTGAGCGACCGCTCGCGTGCCGTAGAGCGGGACGTTGCTGACGGGAATGCCGCGCTCGCGGGTGGCGATGGCATCCACGATGTTGAAGCCCGTGGCCGTCACGGCGATGAAGCGAAGCTTCGGCAACGCCACGATGACTTCGCGCGGCACCAACGCCTTGTTGGTGACGATGATGTCCGCGTCCGCGCAACGCGCGGCAACCTGATCGGGCGGCGTGCGGTCGAACAGCGCAACCTCGCCGAGCGATTTGAGCGCGTCCCAGCTCAGGTCGCCGGGGTTCAGGGTGTGCCCGTCGAGAACGACTATTCTCATGCGCTCACTTGGTCGCGCGGATCTTGACGTTGCGGAACCAGCACTCGTCGTTGTGGTAGGTGAGCATGATGTGGCCCTCCTGCTTGGTGCCGAAGTCGGGGATGCCCTTGAACTTGCTCTTGGCGAGGCCGGCTTTCACCTCGTCGCTGCCCATGTCGTAGGCGAGGACTTTGTCGCCGTTGAGCCAGTGCTCGACGTGGTCGCCCTTCACAACGATGCGCGAGTGGTTCCATTCGCCGACGGGTTTGAGCTTCTTGTCCTTCGAGGGCGGAAGCACGTCGTAGAAGGAAGCGGTCTGGCGATGCGGGCCGATCTTGCCGTCGGGGTGGCCGTCGTCATCGAGCATCTGATACTCGTGGCCGGGCGCCTTGGGGCGCTCTTCGAGCACGAAATACTTTATCCCGTTGTTGCCGGCCTTCGCGATGCGCCATTCCCAGCTCAAGTCAAAGTCCGTGAACTTCTGCTCCGTGATGATCTCGCCGCCCTTGACCTTGGGCACCGTCTTGAGCGTGCCGTCCTGCACTTCCCAACCGGCGGCAGGCATGGCCTTCTGTCGGTAGCCGCGCCAGCCGGTGAAGGTCTTCCCGTCGAACAAGAGCTGCCAGCCGTCCTTCTTCTCGGCGTCGGTGAGTGTGTTGAGTTCCGCCGCGCGAGCGGGCCAGGCCAGCGCGCCAAGCGTGAGGGAAGCAGTGAGAAGAGCGGCGAAGGTTCGGTTCATAATGATGGCGGGCTGTTGGACGATTCTGTTCGAGGCAAGGTGACAAGCTGAAGCCGGTCGGGACAAGCAGTTTTCTCAAAACCGCGCGAGCGCTTCCAGCTCCTTCACGCGCAGGTTGATCGCCTGCCGCGTCGCGCGCGAGGTGGCCACGACGCCGAAGCCTTCGCAGCAGAACGACGCCGTGACCGTGCCGTGGATGATGGCGCGGCGAAAGTTCTTCTCGATGTCGCCCTTCGCGCTGGCGAGATAGCCGATCATGCCGCCGACAAACGAATCGCCCGCCCCCGTCGGGTCCACGACTTTCCTGAGCGGATACGCGGGCGCGATGAAGAAACCGCCCGGCCCCGACAGCACCGCGCCGTGGGAACCCTTCTTGATGATGATGTAGCGCGGTCCCAACTTGTGAATCTTCTTCATCGCCGCGAAGACGTTGTCCTCCTTCGTGAGCTGATGCGCCTCGCTCTCGTTGAGCACGAAGGCATCCACGCGCTTCAACAGGCGCAACAAGTCCGGCAGCATGATGTTCATCCACAGGTCCATCGTGTCCGCGACGACGAACTTGGGCCGGTCGAGCTGGTCAATGACCGCGTGCTGGATCGGCGGCGCGATGTTCGCAAGCAACACATACGGCGTGGTCTCGTAATCGCCCGGCAGCTTGGGTGACCAATGTTCGATGACGCCCAGCACGGTGTTAAGCGTGCGCCGGTTGTTCATGTTGACTTCATATTCGCCCGACCAGTGGAACGTCTGCCCGGCCTTCACACGCTCCAGTCCGCGCGTGCAGATGCCGTGCTTCGCGTAGAGGCGAAGATATTTCGCCGGGAAGTCTCCTCCGACCACGCCGAGCAGTTTCGTTGGCGCAAAGTAGCTCGCGGCGATGGCCGCGTGGCTGGCGGAGCCGCCGAGGAGGCGCGGGTTCTCCGCCTTGGGAGTCTTGATGGAATCGAGGGCCGTGGTGCCGACTACGAGGACGCTCATGCGATGTTGGATGAATTCAGTTCGTTGCGGCGCGGACGTTAGAGAGAAAGCGGCGCCGGGGCAAGATTTGGCAAAGGGCGGCCGCCTTTACTTCGGCTTCAATTGCGGGAAGAGGATGACGTCGCGGATGCTTTCCTGGCCGAGGAGCATCATGCACAAACGATCAATGCCGATGCCGATGCCGCCGGCTGGGGGCATGCCGTGTTCGAGGGCGACGAGAAAATCTTCGTCCAGCTTCTGTTGCTCGCCGCCGGCTTGATGTTCCAGCGTGGTGCGTTGTGCGATGGGATCGTTCTGCTCGGTGTAGCCGGGGGAAATTTCCTGGCCGTTGATGCAGCACTCGAAGACTTCGACGGTCGTCGGGTCGTCGGGCGAAAGCTTGGCGAGCGGCACGAGTTCCTTCGGCAGATGCGTGACGAACGTCGGGTTGATGAGCGTCGGCTCGATGAATTTGGAGAACACGGCGTTCGTGACTTCAAAATCTTCAAACTCTTTGCCGATCTCGGCGTGCATGTCGTGCGCGCGCTGGCGGCGTTCGGCGGGCGAAATGTCGAACCAGTCCGCGCCGATTTTTTCTTTGATGATGTCGTTGTATTTCACGCGCCGCCATGGTGAAGACAGGTCAATGATTTTGGGTGGAGCGGGCAACCTGCCCGCTTCGGTCGGCGACCCGCCGACCGAACCGTCCGGCAAGTTGCCGGACGGAACAGGCTGGTAGCCTGTTCCACCCGAACCTTTGTGTTCGATGACGAGCGTTCCCAAAACTTTCTGCGCGACGTGCTTGATGAGCGATTCGACGGTTTCCATCATCGTCTCGTAATCGCCGAACGCCTGATACGCCTCAAGCATCGTGAATTCGGGATTGTGCCGGCGAGAGAGGCCTTCGTTGCGGAAGTTTTTGCCGATCTCGAACAGCTTATCAATGCCGCCCACCAGCAGCCGCTTGTGATACAGCTCCAGCGCGATGCGCAGATAAAATTGGCAGCCGAGCGCGTTGTGAAAGGTCTTGAACGGTTGCGCCGCCGCGCCGCCGGGAATCGCCTGCATCGCGGGCGTCTCGACTTCCACGTAGCCGCGACTGTGAAAGAACTGCCGAATCTCGTGGACAATAGCACTGCGCTTGAGGAAAACGTCCTTCACGTCGGGATTGCCGATGAGGTCGAGGTAACGCTGGCGATAGCGAATCTCCGTGTCCTCCAGCCCGTGCCACTTGGCCGGCGGCGGACGCAGGGCTTTGGACAGGATGGTGAAGGCTTCGAGCTTGAGGCTTGGCTCGTTGGTCTTGGTGCGAAAGAGTGTGCCCGTCACGCCGATGAAATCGCCGAGATCGAGATGTTTGAAGGTGTCGAACTGGTCGTCGCCGAGGGCCTGTTTTTGCGCGTAGCACTGGATGCGCCCGCTCTGGTCGCGCACGTCAATGAAGATGGACTTGCCCATGTCGCGATGCGCCGTGATGCGGCCGGCGATGGAGACGCGGGTGGACTCGGCGAGCTGGCCGGCTTCAAACTTGGCGCGGGCGTCGCCGCAGCCGAAGGTTTCCTCCGGCTTGCGGGCGAAGCGGTTGGGGTAGGGGTTGATGCCCTTCTGCCTGAGCGCGGCGAGCTTGGCCCTGCGTTGTTCGATGAGCGAATTTGTGTCGTCCATAATGGAGTCCGGCCTCGGGTCGCCGGGGCGGGAGATGAAACACGGAGAACGCGCCCGCTGCACGCGGAAAAGTTGCGGGCTGCGGCATTCAACGCCTGCCCATCGCGAGCCGCCGGGACGGCGGTCACTTCTTGTTCTTGCTGCGCGATTGTTCCAGCAGCCAGGTGTAGAGCGCGTCGGTGCCGTAGGCGTCATCCCAGCAGTTGTGGCCCACGCCGGGATACTCGGTGTATTTGGCGGGCGCGCCGGTCTTGGTGAGCGCCTCCTGCATGGCGCGGCTGGCCTTCACTGTTCCTTCACGGTCCTTGTCGCCGCAGAAATTCCAGATGGGCAGACGCGCCTCGGTGAACTTCGGGACATTCGCCACATCCGGTCCCGCGCACATCGGCACGATGGCCGCCCACGCGGACGGGTCTTTCGCGGCGATGCTCCACGTGCCCGCACCGCCCATCGAGAGGCCGGTGAGATACACGCGGTCCGGGTCCGTGCCGAACTCCGCCTGCGTCTGGCGAAGCATTCCGAGCGCGTGCTGCGCGGCGGAGCCGTCGGCCACCCAGTTGGTTCCGTTGGGGCACTGCGGGATGACCGTGACGAAGGGGAACGTGCCCTTGCGCTTCCAGATCGCGGGGCCGAGGCCGACCATGATCTGGTCAATGTTGTTGTTCCCGCGCTCGCCGGAGCCGTGCAGGAAGAGCATCGCCGGCGGCTTGCTGCCCGGCTCGAACTTCGTCGGCACGAAGATGACAAACGGATGCTGCTTCCCGTTGGTGTCCGTGAACACGCGATTCTGGAACCCGCGCGCCGCTGGTTTCGGCGCGGCGGTCTTCGTGGCGGTGGGCGACGCGCACGCGGCGGCGAGCGCGAGACAGGCGGCGATGAAGACTACTTTCAGCGGGACGGGTTTCATGCGCGAGAAATTAACGGGCCTCGCCGGTGACGCAAGGTGGAACGCGCCGGCGTGTTCTTCGCCGCCCGTTGCGAATTCTGCCGAATCTGCTTTGGGAGCGGGTCCCGGCCTGATACTCTGCCGGCCTGATGCGCACTCAGCGACCGCCCTCCGCCGCAGCTCTCGTCCTCGAAACCGGACAGGTTTGGGAGATGCCCAACTCCAACCTCCGCATCGGACTCATCGGCAAGACGCTCGTCCACTACAAGCATTACAAGGGCACGTGCCCGCGTGCTTCCGTCCTGCTCACCGGCAAGGCCGCGCTCGCGGAATATCTCGTGAAGCACAAGGCGGTGCTCGCGCCGCCCGCGCGCGCTCCCCGCACACGGCGCGCGGTCAGTGCCTGAGCAGGTCCGCGACCCGGTGGTTGAGCTTCTCTTGCAGGGCTGCGGTGACTTCGCGGTCCTTCTTAGCCTCGAAGATGGCTGCGGCGTTTTCGTATTCGCCAGTGGGCTTCAGCAGTGCCTTGACCTCCTCCGCGTAAGCCGCCGCCAGCACGGCGTCAAGCAACTTGCCGTCCTTCGTTGCCTTTGCGGCCAACTGCTCGCGCTCGCGCATGGTAAGTTTCGCCGTTGCGCGGAACGCCTTCCCGCCGCCTGCGTCGAACTGCGTGCGGACGCTGCCGCCACCGGGAATGTCCAGCCACGCCGCCTCCGCCTTCTTGATCTGCGCCGCGTCGAGGCCGAACGCCTGCAACACTCCGCGCGCCATCGTCTGGTCGCCGGCGGCATTCATGTGCACGCCGTCAGCGGTGAGCAGGCGACCGGGCTTGCCCGTGGTGTTGGGATGCGCCTTGATGGCGGACTCGAACATTGCGTAAAGGTCGGCGAGCGGAGCCTTGCGCTCTTTGGCGAGGTCGCGGAGGAAGGCGTTGTAAGGCGCCAGCTTCTTATTGTTGTCGGCGTCCAGCTCCTCGCTGATGACCGTCGCGGTCAGCACGACGACCCTCGTCCCGGCAGCGGCACATTGGTCGAGGATGGCCGTGATGTTCGTCTTGTATTGGTCGAGCGGGATGCCGCGCGGACCGTGCCAGACGTCGTTCACGCCACAACTGAGCGTCATCCAATCCGGCTTCTTGTCCAGCGCGTCACGCTTGAGGCGCGCGAGCATCTGGTCCGACTTGTGGCCGCTGATGCCGGCGGGGACCGGCGTCACCTTCACGCCGTTGGCCTCCAAGCCCGCCACGACCAGCCGCACATATCCGCCGGGGCTGCCCCAGCCGCCGGCGGTGATCGAGTCGCCCATGAACGCGACCGTCTGACCATCCTTCACGAGGATCTCGGCCACGGCAGCACGGGCACTGATGAACATGAGCGCGGCCACGGCCACCGAGGCCATGAGCGTGCGGGAACGGGGCAGGGGAGAACCAACGGGTAGCAATTTCATGGCGCGGATTACCGCCCGCTCCCGCGACAGATGCAAGCCAAAGCGTTTCCTCCCCGCCCTTCGTGCCGCCACCTCACGCCAGCGCCCGCTTATACACCGCCGCGTATTCCTCTGTCGTGCGGCCCCACGAGAAGTCCGCCGTCATGCCGTTCCGCCGCATCTGCGCCAGCAACTCCGGCGTCTCATGCAAGACCAGCGCCTTGCGGATGGCCCCCGTCAGCGCGCGGGACGTGAAATCGGTGAACTTGATCCCATCCGCCTTCGCCTCGTCCTCCGTGAGGTCCACCACCGAGTCATCCAGCCCGCCCGTGCGCCGCACAATGGGGATGGCGCCATACCTCAGCGAATACATCTGGTTCAGTCCGCATGGCTCGAACCGCGACGGCATCACGAAGAAGTCGCACCCCGCCTCGATGCGGTGCGACAGTGCATGATCGTAGCCGATCCGGGCAACGGCCCGCTTCGGATGCCTGCGGGCCAGCATCTGATACCCTCGCTGCAACACCGGATCCCCGCTGCCCAGGATGACGAACTGCATATCCGTCGCCAGCATCTCCTCCAACGCCGCGAGCAGTATATCCACCCCCTTCTGGTCCGCGAGCCGCGTCACCGTGGCGAAGAGCGGCACCCCGGCGCGCATAGGAAGGCCCAGCTCGCGCTGCAAGTCATGCTTGTTCTCCGCCTTCCCCGCCAGCTTGCGGAAGTTATACGCATGACGCAGGTGGACATTGCGCATCGTGTTCCACTCCTCGTAGTCCACCCCGTTGAGGATGCCCACCAGACGGTCCGAGCGCCCGCGCAACCGGTCATCCAGCCCGCACCCATACGCCTCGGTGCATATCTCCCGGGCATAGCGGGGACTCACGGTGGTGATTATATCCGCATATGCTATGGCTGCCTTGAGACAATTAACATCCCCATAGAACTCCACCCCGTTCATCGTATAATAATCCGCCGGCAGGCCCGTCAGCGCGAAGGCACCCTTGGCGAAGCGCCCCTGGTAGGCCAGGTTGTGAATCGTCAACACACTGCGCGGCGGCGACCAACCGGTGCGGTGTCCCTCCCACCGCAGCAGCGCCGGCACCAGCCCCACCGGCCAGTCATGCACGTGAACTATGTCCTTCGGCCCGAACCCCAGCAGCCGCGCCAACTGCACCACCGCCTTGCTGAAGAAGATATATCGTTGGGGATTGTCCGGGTAGTCCACATTGTTCTCCCCATATAAGCCGAGCCTATGGAAGTAATCCCTTTGGTCCGCGAAATACACCGTCAGCCCCTTGCTCAAACGCAGCTCGGCGATCCCCGCACCTATGCGCGCGTCACCGAGCGGCACATCCACGCGCAACGTCGTCGGGCGCAGCTCCGTGAACCGCTCACGGATGCCGCGATAGAGCGGCGTGACGATGGCCACCTCATGTCCCGCATGGGCGAGCGCCTTGCCCAGCGCGCCCACCATGTCCGCCAGCCCGCCGGTCTTGGAGAACGGGTGGACTTCGCTGCTGGCCAGTAGGATTCTCATGCGATCAGTGAGGCGGGAAGGGAAGAACCAACGGACTCGGAGGCAACAACCCTGTTCAACGGGGAGCGCACGCGTCCCGCGTGCCGTCGTGGCCGCCCCGGCCGCGACCTCGTGACTCCATCTGTGCGTTCGTCGGCAGAGGGGGGAATGTCAGTGGGACGAGGGCTTCGGCGGGACGCCGAAGCCGGCACGCGGGACGCGTGCGCTCCCCATTGGTCATCGCTCCGCTCGCGCTTGGACCTGCTGTGGGCGATGGGTTCAAGGACGCCTTCCCCCTCACCCCGGCCCTCTCCCGCTGGGAGAGGGAGGATGCTCAACCGCGCTCGGATCAAAGGGCGAGTGCGGAAAACTCGATGGCGGTTGAACTGGCCCCCTCTCCCAGCGGGAGAGGGCTGGGGTGAGGGAGAGCGGCGAGGAGCTTGCCAGTCAGGCTGGAAGGGACGGAACGCCATCTTTGCGGGGACGCCGGGTGGAGTGCTCAAGGAACCCACCAATGCACGTAGCGGACCATCAAATCGGTGAAGTCTGCCCCGAAGAACCAAAACAACGGGAAATAGAGGATGAGCACCAATTCTCCAGGAAGGTAACCTCTTGCCGCCAACCAATACATCGGCCCGGTGCTCAACACATATAGCAGAGGGGCCACGACAGCCCACATGAGGAAGCGCACCCAAAGATTCGTCGGGCCACGCGGCTCCGGGGAGTCGTCTTGAGAATCTGACAGGTTGGCGCTCATGCTGGGAATGGGTTGAGCCTAGTTCAACTGGCCTCCTTGTCAAAGCAGCGGAAAGCCTTGCCTCCGGATGAGAGTTGGCCTCGCTCATACCGTGATTCTTTCAGCTCCCCGCAGATACGGGCGCAGCGGCTCGGGTATCAGCACGCTGCCGTCAGCCTGCTGGTAAGTCTCGATGAGCGCGACGAAGAGCCGGGCCAGCGCGGTGCCGGAGCCGTTCAGCAGGTGCGGGAACTTGTTGTGCCCGTCGGCGTCCTTGTAGCGCAGGTTCATGCGGCGGGCTTGAAACTCGTCGGTGTTAGAGCAGCTCGACACTTCGAGGTAAGCGTTCTGACCGGGTGCCCAGACTTCGATGTCGTAGGTCTTCGCGCTGGCGAAGCCCATGTCGCCGGTGCAGAGCAGCACGATGCGGTAGTGCAGGCCGAGGAGTTGCAGCACCTTCTCCGCGTTCGCGAGCATCTTCTCCAGCTCGGCGTAGCCGTCCTCCTGCCGCACGACCTTCACCAGCTCGACCTTGTCGAACTGATGCACGCGGATCATCCCGCGAGTGCCGACCCCGGCGGCGCCGGCTTCCGCCCGGAAGCAGGGGCTGTAGGCGCAGTAGTAGATGGGGAGCTGGGTGTGGGGGAGGATTTCTTCGCGGTGGATGTTCGCGACGGGGGCCTCGGCGGTGGGGAGGAGGTAGAGCTTGCCCAGGGTGGATTCATCCAACCCTTCGCGCACGGCATAGGCTTGGTCCTCGAACTTGGGGAACTGGCCCACGCCGATCATGCAGTCGCGGCTGACAACGTGCGGGGGTGAGACTTCGGTATAGCCGTGCTGGGTGGTGTGGAGGTCGAGGAGGAATTGGATGAGCGCCCGCTCCAACCGCGCGCCCCAGCCGGTGTAGAGGAGGAAGCCGCTGCCGGAGAGTTTCGCGCCGCGCGCGAAATCCACAAGCTTGAGGGACTCGCAGAGGGCGACGTGGGACTTGAGGGGGAAGGCGAAGTGCGGCTGGGTGCCCCAGTGCTTGACCTCGGGATTGTCGGCGGCGGAAGCGCCCAGCGGGACGGAGGCGTGCGGCGGGTTGGGGAGGCGGATGAGGATGGCGTCGCGGGCGGCCTCGGCGTCGGCGGCGGACTTGTCGAGCGCGGCGATCTGGTCGCCGAGCGCGCGGGTCTCGGCCTTCTTGGCCTCGGCCTCGGCGAGCTTCTTCTGGCCCATGAGCGCGCCGATCTCCTTGGAGACCTTGTTCCGCAGCGCCTTCAAGTCCTCGACCTGCTTGAGCGCGTGCCGGCGCTGCTCGTCGAGCTTGAGCACCTCGTCAATCTTCGCATCGTCCCCGCCATTGCGCGCCGCGAGCCGCTGCTTCACCAGTTCGGGCTGCTCGCGGATGAGTTTGATGTCAATCACGCGGCTTGTTGTAGGGAAGGCCGCGCAGAGCGGCAAGGCGCGAGTGGGGCGAGGGCGAGTGAGTAGTGATTAGAGGCTATCCCAAAACCTCCTTTAACAAGATGAGCGTGCAGCCAAAA
>CAYZJP010000099.1:0-18102 GCA_964478755.1 uncultured Klebsiella sp. | reverse complement strand
ACCTCTGCGTTCTCTGTGTCTCTGTGGTTTGAGTCATTGTTCAGTGTCTTCCAAGCTTTGTCGGCCATCTTCCGTGTTGAAATTCTTCAGCCGGTGCCGCGCAATGTTGGCTGACGACCGTGTCCGCCCGTCACGACAACCAAGCCCGGCCTTCACAGCGCGACCTCCTGCCGCGTTGCGACGACCCGACTGCGCCGCCGACCGGCGCGTCCGTCTGGAAATACCGCGCGATCTACGTGCAAGGCGACCAGGTCTTCGGCCAGTGGAGCGATCCCGTGAGCATCGCGGTGCAGGGGTGAACGCCGCGCTCCGGCAAGCCCGACCGCCCTCGCCCGTCAGTGCGGACAGCCCACGCCATGCACTTGCGAGAGGTAGTTCCCAATCGCCGCCGCGCCGGAGACGAAGTGCAGGCCGTTGAAGGCACCGATCTCGACGCCCGTCACGCTGGGCGGCGGGCCGTCGGCGATGACGAGGACGGGGCAGCTCTGGTTCGCCTCGCCGATGAGCGAGAGGATTTCCTTCCGGGGGCGCGGAAAGTCCACGTAGCGCAGGTCCAGCGCATGGCGGAGGTGCGGGTAGTAGGCGAGCACGCCGGTGAGCTGCGCGCACTCCGGGCAGTAATAGGGCGTGCCGGGGCCGTCGGGGAAGTCGTGCTTGAGAAGGAAGAGGATGTCGCGGTGCATGCTGGCGCAGTTCTGAGTTCTGAGTTTTGAGTTTCCAACATCAACTTCTGACTTCTGACCTCTGGCTTCCGGCTAGCCCCACTTCTCCGTCTTCATCTGCTCCTTGGGGAGCTTGAGCTCGTCCAGGACGAGGCGTTCGGTGGCTTCCACGAGTTCGTTGGTGCCGCAGGCGTAGAAGACCGTGTTCGGGAGGTCGTGAACGTGTTCCTTGACCCACTCGGCGGTGATGCGGCCGCGGCGGCCGGTCCACTGGTCGTCGGGATGCAGGCGTGTGCAGGTGACGTAGAAGTCGAAGTGCTCGTTCTCCTGTTCGAGCTGCTGAAATTCCTCGCGGAAGATGATGTCGTTGGTGGTGCGGACGCTGTAGAGGATGGTGAGGCGGGTGTTGAGTTCGCGGCGCGTGGCCTCGCGGGCAAAGGCGCGGAAGGGCGTCACGCCGCTGCCGCCCGCGATGCAGACGAGGTGCCTGCCGGGCGGGTCGAAGACGGGGAGGAATTTGCCGGCCGGTTCGATGACGAAGAGTTTGTCGCCCGGCTTGGCCCAGTCCACGAGGCGCGTGCCCATCTTGCCGTCGCGCTTCACGGTGATCTCATAAGCGCCCCGGTCCAGCGCGCAGGAGGAGAGCGAGTAGGCGCGCTTGTAGGTCGGGGTGTCCGGCCAATACACCGTGATGAACTGCCCGGTCTTGAAGTCCACGTCGTAGCCCGCCGGCCATTGGAGGCGGAGCGTCTTGGTGTCGGGCAGCTCCATCGTCACCGATTCGATGAGCATCTCGGCGATTTGCTTGGGCATACGATGGCGCGGAGCTTAGGGGCGTGGGCGGCGGGCGAAAAGGGAATTTCCCGGTTGAGGCGATTTTCAGCCCAGTGCGGCGAGCACCTCTGCCGCGTGTGCGTCGGGCTTCACCTTCGGCCAGATTTTCTGGATGCGCCCGTCACCGCCGATGAGGAACGTGACGCGATGGATGCCCTGGTAGCGGCGGCCCATGAAGCTCTTCTCGCCCCACACGCCATAGGCCTCGACGATGCGCCTGTCCTCGTCCGCGAGGAGCGTGAACGGCAGCTTGAACTTCTTCACGAACTTGTCATGCGACTTCACCGGGTCGGCGCTGACGCCGAGCACGACCGCGCCCTTCGCCGTGAAGTCAGCGAACGCGTCGCGGAAGGCACAGGCCTCCTTCGTGCAACCCGGCGTGTCGTCGCGCGGATAGAAGTAGAGGATGACGGGCCGGCCCTTGAAGTCGGCGAGCGAGACGGTCCGGCCGCCGTTGGTTTGCGCGGTGAACGCCGGAGCGGCGTCGCCTTCCTTGAGTTTCAGTTCGTGGGGCATGGCTGTTCAATCGGTTGGCTTGTCCGGCTGCTTGAGCGACGGTGGAGAACTGTCCGGGCTGGTGCCGAGCAGCTTCATGCCGTCGAACACGTAGATGATGCCGGAGATGGCGGTGCAAAGCGCGGTGGCGACGGACAACGGCGTGATCCAGCCCGGATGCCACTTGAGCAACGCCCACGACACCGTGACGATTTGCAGAACGGTCGCGGCCTTGCCGATGAGGCGCGGGCGCACAGGCACCTTGCCCAGCGTGTAATGCAGCACGGCGAAGCCGATGGCCTGGATCGCGTCGCGCCCGATGACCGTGCCGGCGAGCCACAGCGGGAGGTTCGGCAGATGCGGACGGGTGTCGAACGTGAGCAGCACCAGCGCGGACACCAGGAGTATCTTGTCCGCCAGCGGATCGAGCAGCGCGCCGAGTTCGCTCCACTGGTTGTAACGGCGCGCGAGATAGCCATCGAGCGCGTCTGTGAGCGCCGCGACTGCGAAGCACAGGATCGCGAAGAGCCGGTGCCACTCGTCGCCCGTGCGCTCGTAGTAGAGCACCTGGACGACGAAGAAGGGCACTAGCAGAATCCGCAGCACCGTGACTTTGTTCGCCGTGGTCACAACTTCCGGGCGCAATTTGGAGCCGAGGGTTTGGCGGCGTCAACTGCGATGGCGGCGGGGAGCACGATTCTCTTGGCGCGTTTCGCGGGCTTCCGTCAAACTCACCGCATCATGCAGCGGCTCATCGAAGGCGTTCGACGCTTCCAGTCCGAGGAGTTCGGCACGTATCGCGATCTGCTCCAGCGGCTCTCCCGCGACGGGCAGAATCCGCACACGCTCTTCATCACCTGCTCGGACTCGCGTGTGCTGGCGGAACTCATCACGCAGAGCCAGCCGGGTGATTTGTTCGTCGTGAAGAACATCGGCAACATCGTCCCGCCCGCCGAGGTGACGGGCGCGACCAACTCCACCGCCGCCGCCATCGAGTTCGCCGTGTCCACGCTGCGCGTCAGCGACATCGTCGTCTGCGGCCACTCGCAGTGCGGCGCGATGCACGCCCTGCTCCACGGCCTGCCGCAGCCCGGCGCGATGCCGCATCTGGAGGAGTGGCTGAAAGTGGCCCGGCCCGTGCGCGAGGTGATTGACCGCGCGTATCACCACCTTGCCCCGGAGGCCCGCACGAGCGCGGCGGCGGAGGAGAACGTGCTCTTCGCCATCGAGAATCTGAAAACTTACCCGGCGGTGAAGACGCGGCTGGCGGACGGTTCGCTCCATCTGCACGGCTGGTTCTTCAAGATCGCCACGGCGGAACTGTTCGCCTTCAACCCGCAGACCAAACAGTTCGATGCGCTGGTGCGGCCCGCTACTTGAACGCGTTCACTCCGTCGGAATCAGCACTTCGCCCACCGTGCGGCGTGGCGTGGGGCTGACGTTCGGACCGAAGCCGAGACGCAGAATGATTTGCGCGTGGCCGCCGTGCCCGATGACTTCCGTCACCTTGGGACGCAGCGCGGGCACTTCGAGCGGCTGGTCCAGATACGACGCCCAGACCTCGCCCGCGCGGGCACTGAGAAGCACGCGGGCCAGCGCCTGGCCCGCCGACAGCCACGCCGACGGCCCGTCCGCGTCCGTGCCCAACACCACGAGACCGGGCGAGTAAACCGCGATGTCGCGGTCCTTGGCCGCCTGCCCTTCGCCAAGGTCGAAGGTGCGGATTACAATCGGCCCCGCCACCGAAAGCAGGTCGCCGGCGTTCTGCGCGGAATTCGGGATGCCGTCACGCGCCGCGCCATCGTTCGGATGCAGCCACGCCGCGAGTTCGAGACGAAAACGCTTGTTCGCCCACTGCTGACGGTCGCCCTCGGCGATGAGGTCGGCCATGGCGTTGCGCTGACCACGGTCGTCCACAAAGTGCAGCCAGGCGCTTTCGCGCTCCGCCGACTTGACCAGTTCGTGCTTGAGCTCCTCCGGCAAGGGATCGTCGCGGAAGAGCTGGCGGTTCGTGCGACGTTTGGGAATCGCGGCAAAGAGCGCCTCCTGTTTCGGAGTCGGTGAATCCTCGTCGCCCAGGCTCAGGCGCGCGAGCAGGTCCGGGTCGCTGGGCGACGGCAGCAGGCGCGTGCAGTCGAGGTGGCCGAAGTGCCAGACGGCCACGCGCAGTTGGAACAGCGCGCAGCCGCAACTGATGAGGAGCTGGCGGTCGTCCGGGTCGGTGACGCGCAGCGCGCGGGCACGGTCGGCGTAGAGTTCCACCGAGTTGCCATGCACTTGGAAGAGCCACGGCTGGGTGTTGTGGTTCGACGGCGCGAGCACGGCGTAGCGGAGCATGAACCTGAGCTTGTCCGCCGGTGACCCCAAGTGGGGATACTCGTTCTCGGACACGTCCCAAGCGCTGCGATTCGGGCTGTTTTGCATAAAATCTGTCGCCGGTGGTTCAACCGACGCCGCCAGCCTGCCCTGCATCCGTTTCCTCGACTCGCCGCCGATTGGCTGAGTGTCTCCCTGCCTTGTCCCGTTCACGGCAAGGAATGCTCTGCGCGTCGCCCTTGAACCGCACGCGCGCCGCCGCTACAACCGGCGCGCATGAACATCAACCGCGGCCTCCCGCTGCCCGCCCCGCGCGTCACTCCGGTGCTTGATCCCGCCTTCCGCCCCGCCGTGCTCGCCACGCACGCCTTCCGCGACTCTGTGTGCGCCAGCGGCCAGGCCGTGCCGGTCACGCTCGCGTTGGAGCAGGCCGACGGCTCGATCTTCCACCATCGCTTTGAACTCGCGCCTGCGGGACACGCGCTCGGGTCGGCGAACTTCAGCTACGTCGAGCGGCTCGCGAAGTTTCTCCTGTGGCAGCGTGGCGGGTGGCGCTTTCATTTCACCGGGCAGAAGGAAATCGCCGCGCAACTTCAAGCGCACTTCCATGACACTACCACGGGCAGGTTCGACTCCAACTTGATCGGTGAACGCGTCTATGACCGACTCATCGAAGTCATCGCGTGCGACGCTGCGAGCCTGCCGCCGGAGCGCGCGAACGTGCAGTCGCTCGGTCGCAATCTCGACGGCTGCCGCATCGGCTTCGACCTCGGCGGGAGCGACCGGAAGGTCGCGGCGGTGCAGGACGGCAAGGTCGTTTTCAACGACGAGACCGTGTGGGATCCCTACTTCCATCCCGATCCGCAGTATCATTTCGATGGCATCATGGATTCGATTCGCAAGGCCGCCGCGCACTTGCCGCGCGTGGACGCCATCGGTGCCAGCGCGGCGGGCGTGTATGTGAACAACCGCGTGAAGGTTGCATCGCTCTTCCGAGGCGTCGCGCCGGACGTGTTCAAGGCACGGGTGAAAGACCTTTTCCTCGAAGTGCAGCGTGCGTGGAACGGCGTGCCACTCGAAGTCGCGAATGACGGCGAAGTCACCGCGCTCGCCGGCTCGATGTCGCTCGGCGTGAACGGCGTGCTCGGCATCGCGATGGGCACGAGCCAGGCCGTCGGCTACGTCACGCCCGGTGGCAACATCACGACGTGGTTGAGCGAACTCGCCTTCGCGCCCGTGGACTACAACCCTGCCGCCGCCTGCGATGAGTGGAGCGGTGACTACGGCGTCGGCGCTCAATACTTTTCCCAACAAGCCGTCGGACGCTTGCTGCCCGTGTCCGGCATCGAGGCCGACGCGAAGCTGCCATTGCCCGAGAAACTCAAGCTCGTGCAGACCTTGATGAAGTCCGGCGATTACCGCGCGCGGAAGATTTACGAAACCCTCGGCACTTATCTCGGCTACGCGCTGGCGCACTACGCGGACTTCTACAGCTTTAGCCACTTGCTCATTCTGGGCCGCGTCACCAGCGGCGCAGGCGGCGATGTCATCATCGCGGGTGCGAAGGAAGTGTTGCAGACGGAATTCCCCGCGCTCGCCGCGCGCATCCAGTTCCACGTCCCCGACGAGCAGGACAAGCGGCACGGCCAGGCCGTCGCAGCGGCGAGTTTGCCGAAGCTACGGTGAGTGACGTCCGAAGAAGTTTTCCTTGGCTTGGGCTGGCCGCATGGAGAAGACTTCGCACGTGAACTCCACTGGCCATCAGCTTGGGTCGCGCATCGGCGCGGCCGGCGGACGCCGTTGAACAACTCGTGGGCCGCAAGACTGAAATCACCAATCTCCTCGCCAACCTGCCGCGCCTCGGCGCGGGGCTGGCGTATCGCGAGCCGTTTCGCGACGAGCTGCTCCTGAAACAGTCCGAGGTGGATTTCATCGAGATCATCGGCGACCACTACCTCGACGCGCCGCCGGAGCGGATGGACGAGCTGGCCTTGCTCGGCGAACACTTCACGCTCGTTCCTCATTTCACCAACCTCTCGCTCGGCAGCGCGGAAGGGCTTGACCCGGTTTACCTGGAGAAAATCGCCCTGCTCATCAGGCGGCTGAACCCGCCGTGGTGGAGCGAGCACATCGGCTTCACGCGCGCGGGCGGGGTGAGCCTCGGCCATCCCGCGCCGCTGCCGTTCACGAAGGAGGCGATTGACGTGATGACCAAGAACATCATCACCGCGCGGCGTGCCATCGCCACGCCGCTGATCCTGGAGAACGTCTGCTCGCCGCTCGTCTGGCCCGGCGAGGAAATGGATGAGCCGGCCTTCATCCGCGAGGTGCTGGGTTTCTGCGGCTGCGGCCTGCTGCTGGACGTGACGAACTTGTTCACGCATTCGACCAACCACGGCGGCACGCCGGCGGACTTCCTTGAGCAGCTTCCGCTCGACCGCGTGGTGCAGGTGCATTTCTCCGGCGGCCACGAGCGGGACGGCCGCCTCGTGGAGAGCCACGCGCAGCCCGTCTCCGAAGCGGTCTGGCAACTGCTCGATTTCGCCGTCGCCCGCGCGCCCGTGCGCTGCATCTGCCTCGAACGCGACGACAATCTCCCGCCGCTGCCCGAGGTGCTCTGGGAAGTCGAGCGCGCCCGCGCCATCGGCAGGCAACACCGGCGATGGAACTAGCCCTCCAGCAAAAGCTTGTCGCCCGGCTCGCGACCGACCGCGAGTTTCGCGAGAAATTCTTCGCGGACCCGGCGCGCGTGGCGGCGAGCGAAGGGCTGACCGTCGCCGCGGAATCGCTCGCGCGAATCCATCACGAGCAGGTGCGGCAGCTTGCGCGTGTATTGCGGCGGCGGCGGCTCGCGCACACCGGCGTGCAACTGCCGCTCACGCGCAAGGCGCTGGGCCCTCGCTTCGCCGACTTGTTCCGCAACTACGCCGTGAACCCGCCGCCGGGGAAACTTCCGTTTGAGGATGCGCTTGGTTTTGCCGACTACTTGGAGCAGCCCGCCGCCGAGCCGGGTTTCGAGCCGGTGTGGGCGCTGTCGCTCGTGCGCTACGAGGCGGCGAAGTTGGAGGCCACCTGGCTGGGCCGACGGCTGATGGTTCGGTGCTTTCCCCACGCCATCAAGCAGCTCGCCGCGCTGCTCACCGTCGGCGAAGTGCCGCCCGGCTCCTACCGCCGGGCTTCCACCGCCGTCTGGTGGCGCACCACGGCGTCGAGCCGGCTGAAGCACTGGCTCGGTTAAACGCGCGAGCCGGCAAGGAACGGCGCATCTCCGACAATTCCCGTGAAGCCGGTCATGCGCGACAGGCTGACTGTCCCTTGGCAGCAGAAAACCAATTCACGCTTATGAAAACAAAAGCCTCCAAGAAAGCCGCCCGGCCCGCCCCGGACAACTCCAACGCGCCGGTCATTGACCTCGTGCCGTCGTTTCTGCGGCTCAAGAAAATCCTCGTGCCCGTGGACTTCTCGGAGTTCTCCGTGAAGGCGCTCAAATACGCCGCGCGCTTCGCCGAGCAGTTCGGCGCGTCGCTCGTGCTGGCGCACGTCGTCGAGCCCGTGCGCTACCCGGAGAGCGTGCTCATCCCGCCGGAGATGGAGGAGGCCAACCGCGAGCGGCTCAAGCTTGCCCGCACCGCACTCGCCGAGTTTGTGAAGAAGCAGGTTCCGGCGGGCATCGCCACCGAGATGGTGACGCAGCTCGGTCATCCCTTCTCGGAAATCAACACAGCGGCGAAAGATTTCGACGTGGACCTCATCGTCATCGCCACGCACGGGCACGCGGGCTTGAAACATCTCCTCCTTGGCAGCACGGCGGAACGTGTCGTGCGGCTGGCCCCCTGCCCCGTGCTCACAGTGCGAGAGCGGGAGCACGAGTTCGTCTGAGCCGGCTACGCTTTCGCGTCCTTGCCGGTGTGGCGGATGTCGCGGCCCTCGTAGAGATACACCACTTCCTCGGCGATGTTTGTCGCGTGGTCGGCGATGCGTTCGATGCGTTTGGAAACCTGCATCAGGTGCAGGCAGCGGGTGATGGTGGTCGGGCTTTCGAGCATGAAGGTCACAAGCTCCCGCTGAAGCTGCTTGTGCAGCGCGTCCACTTCCTTGTCGCGCGGCAACACGGCACGGGCGCGGGCGGTGTCGCGGCTCACGAAGGCCTCCAAGCCGTCGTTCAACATTTCCAACGCCATCGTCGCCATGCGCGGGATGTCCACGTAGGGCTTGAGCTGCGGCTCCTTGTTCAGGTCCACCGCCCGGCGCGCGATGGTCGTGGCCTCGTCACCCACGCGCTCCAGATCGTGCGTGATTTTCATCGCCACCGTGATCATGCGCAGGTCGCTGGCAATGGGGCCGCGCGACAGCAACACGATGGCCAGCTCGTCCAGCTCGATCTCCAGCGCGTCGAGCTGATCGTCATCCTGCTCGACCTTGCGGGCGAGGTCATCGTTGCGCTCGACCAGCGCCCTGACGGCGTTCTGCACCGAGCTGGCGGCCAGGCTCGACATGGTGAGGAGCTTTTCCTTTAGGGCGGCGAATTCGTGGTCGTGGGGGAGCATGGCTCAGAGTTTTCAGTTTCTAGTTTTCAGTTTTCAGCCTGCAAGGTTCGGACGGCCGACCGCCGCTGAAAACTTGCAACTGAAAACTAAGAACTCTCGATTTCATCCGAATCTTCCAGTCACATAATCCTCCGTCTGCTTCTTCGACGGGTTGGTGAAAATCTTCGCGGTCGTGTCAAACTCAATCAGTTCGCCGAGATAGAAGAACGCGGTGTGGTCGGAAATGCGCGCGGCCTGCTGCATGTTGTGCGTGACGATGACGATGGTGAAGTCCTTCTTCAACTCCAGGATCAGCTCTTCGATTTTTGCCGTGGCGATCGGATCCAGCGCGCTGGCCGGCTCGTCCATCAGGAGAATCTCCGGCTTGATGGCGATGGCGCGGGCGATGCACAGGCGCTGCTGCTGACCGCCGGAAAGGCCCATCGCGCTCGTGTGCAGACGGTCCTTCACCTCATCCCACAGCGCCGCGCCGCGCAGGCTTTGCTCCACGGTCGCGTCGAGATCGGACTTCGCTTTCATGCCGTGCAGCCTCAAGCCGTAGGTGATGTTGTCGTGGATGGATTTGGGAAACGGGTTCGACCGCTGGAAGACCATGCCGATGCGCTTGCGCAGCTCGATCACGTCCACGTCCGGGCTGTAGATGTCCTGCCCGCCGATCTTGATGGAGCCGGTGATGCGGACGGAATCAATGAGGTCGTTCATCCGGTTGAAACAGCGGAGGAACGTGGACTTGCCGCAGCCCGACGGGCCGATGAATGCCGTAACGTGCCGCTCGCCGATGGTCAGCGAAATGTTCTTCAGCGCCTGCGTCGAGCCGTAGTGGAGGTTCACGCCCTCGCTCGCGATGAGCGATGCACCCGCGCCGGCCGTGGTGGGCGCGGTGTTCAGCGTGACTTGCGAAGGAGAAAAGACAGCCATAGGTCAATGTCCGGCGCGCATTTTCTTGCGCACGCGGGCGCGCACGATGACGGCGACAAGGTTCAGCGAAAGCGTCAGGAGCAACAAGGCTAGCACGGTGGCGAACAGGATGGGCCGCGTCTTCTCGATGTCCGGCGACTGCGTGCTGAGGATGAAGACGTGATAGCCCAAGTCCATAAACTGGTCGGTCGGCGACTTCGGCAAGTCTCTCATGTAGTAGGCCGCGCCGGTGAACAGGATGGGCGCGACTTCGCCACCCGCGCGGCCCACGGCGAGGATGCCGCCGGTGAGAATGCCCGGCAACGCCTCGGGCAGGACGATTTTCAAAACGGTTTCCAGCTTCGTCGCGCCGAGGGCGAGGCTGGCCTCGCGCAAACCGGGCGTGATTGCGCGGAGCGATTCCTCCGTCGCCACGATGACCAGCGGCAGCGTCATCACCGCGAGCGTGAGCGAGGCCCAGAGAATCGCGGGCTTGCCCCAGTGCGGTTCCGCTGCGCCCGCATCCAGGCCGCGTCCGATGAAGCTGATGAAGAAGCCGAGGCCGAACAGACCGAAGACGATGGAGGGCACGCCCGCAAGATTGTTGACCGCGCCGCGAATGACGCGCGTGGTGAGCGCGGTCGAATGCGCGTATTCCGTAAGATAGACCGCCGTGATGACGCCGATGGGCACGACGAAGATCGTCATCACCAGCACGCGCAGCGTCGTGCCGATGAGCATGGGCAGCACGCCGGCCTTGTTCACGTCAAACATGTCCTGGTCCGCGCTGCCGGTGAGGAAGCGCCACGAGAACGTGCTCCAGCCGTGCCACACGATGTTCGCGATGATGATGGCGAGAATGGCGAGGATCAGAAGCGTCGCCAGCCCGGTAATACTGGTGAAGGCGAACGAGGCGAAGTCGAAGCCGCGCGAGCGGAAGTCGAGCTTCGGGGAGTTGGCGGCGGGCGAGGTCATGCGCGGGGCGAAGCTCCAAATCCCAAATCCCAAGCTCCAAGCTCCAAGGAAGTGCGATTCAGTATGGTTCCGGGTGGAACGGGCCACCGGCCCGTTGCGGCGGGCGACCCGCCCGCCGCTTCCACTGCGCCCAGCACGCACCAATTGATTCGAACGTTGGCTGTGCCGAAACTCGGCGGCAGGTTGCCGCCGAGCACGGGCCAGTGGCCCGTTCCACCCGGAACCAGTCGCCTCGTTCCGGCCAAGGCGAATCCGTTGGAGACGAGCTTGCTCACACGCAGACTTGCGCCGCCTTGGAACTTGGAGCTTGGGCTTTGGAGCTTTCTCATTTCGCCTTCCCTTCCAGTTTGCCTTTCAAGCGGTGCATGATGAGGTCGCCCGCGAGGTTCGTGAGGAAGGTCACGATGAAGAGCATCTCACCGATGAGGAAAAGCATCCGGTAATGGTGTCCTCCGAAGACCGCCTCGGCCAATTCCGCCGCGATGGTCGCGGTGATGGAGCGCGTCGAGTCGAACAGGCTCCACGACATGATGCTCGCGTTGCCACTGGCCATGAGCACGACCATCGTCTCGCCGATGGCACGCCCGAAACCCAGCACCACGGCGGCGAAGACACCCGGCGCGGCGGCGGGCAGCACGACCTGCCACGCGGCCTGCCACTTGGAAGCGCCCAGCGCGAGCGCGGCCTGCGTGTAGCTGCGCGGCACGCTGGTCAACGCATCCTCCGCGATGGAGAACACCACGGGAATCACCGCCAGGCCCAGCGCGATGCCCGCGACGAAAGCGTTCAGCCGCGACTGGTAGCCAAAGACACTTTGCAGAAACGTCGCGAGCACCATCAGCCCGAAGAAACCCAGCACCACCGACGGCACGCCGGAAAGCATTTCAATCCCCGGCTTGAGCCACTCCTTCAGCGACGGCGACGCGAGCTGCGACACGTAGATGGCCGCGGCGAGCGCGAGCGGCACGCTGAACAGCAGCGCGACCAGCGTGGTCTTGAGGCTGCCGATGATGAGCGGCCAGAGATTGTATTTGTGGATGCGTCCGACTGGCTGCCACACGTAACGGTCCTCCGGTCGGCTGTCCGACCACAGGTGCGCGCCGAAGAGGTAACGCCACTCGGTCGTGTTGACCGTGGCGTCCTTGTCCTTCGGCGCTTCCTTGGCCTCCTCCTCGCGCACTTCCATGAGGGCCTGCAACGCCTCCTTGTCGAGCCGCTTGAATTCCTCGGGGGTCAGGGCCAGGTAATCGCGCAGTTCGTCGGGCTTGAGCTTGTCCATCTCCTTCGCGGGAACGGCCGGACGCGCGGCGGCGCTGTTCATTTTGCCGAGCACGAGCGGCAGCGCCTCGCGCGCGACGAACACGAAGATTAGGAACACCATCAAAATGGCCGTGAGCGAGACGAGGAAGATGAAATTCTCCGCCAGCCATTCCGCCGGCCGCGCCTTGTGCCCGCGGTGGATGCCCATCCAGCCGACGGTGCGTTTGGCGTTGGCAGGCGTGTTCGTCACAGGCTATGAGGCTAGAAAGGCCGGACGGGATTGCACGTTACGATCTCGTGACAAACCCGGCCGGCGCAGAGTGAATCGCAGGTGGAACTGGATTCAAAGCGACTCTCGGACTACTCCCGCAGATTCTTGGGCAGCGGGAAGTAGCCCACATCCTTCACGACCTTCTGACCTTCGTCGCCACGGATCCACGTCAGGTATTTGGCGATGTCGCCCTTGTCGAGCGCGGGGTTCACATACACGTAGAGGTAGCGCCAGATGGGATAGGTGCCCTTGAGAACGCTCTCCTCGGTCGGCTCGATGCCGGGCGAGGCGTCGTCCTTCTTGACCTTGAGCGCTCGCACGCCGGTAGCGTAGGCCGCACCGCCGTAGCCAATGGATTTCGGTTCCTTCGCAACACTTTGGATGACCAACGCGGTGCCTGACAGTGGCTGCGCACTGGCGGCGAAGTCCTTGCCCTGAAGCACGTGCTCCTTGAAGAACTCGTAGGTGCCGGAGCTGTTCTCGCGGCTATAGACGGTGATGGGGGCATCCGCACCGCCCACGTCCTTCCAGTTCTTGGTCTTGCCGGTGAAGATGCCGGCGATCTGCGCGACGCTCAGTTCCTTCACCGGGTTGTCCGCGCTGACGTAAACACTCAGGCCGTCGAGGCAGACCTTGTATTCGGTCGGACGCTTGCCGAAGGCCTTGATGCAGGTGGTGATCTCGGCGGGCTTGATCTTCCGCGAGGCGTTGGCGAGATCGGTGGTCTTGTTCTGGAGAGCGGCGAAACCGGTGCCGGAGCCGCCACCGGTGACTTGGATCTTCGTGTCGGCGTGCTGGCCCATGTAAGCCTCGGCCCATTTCTGGGCGAGCACGACGAGCGTGTCGGAGCCTTTGACAGTGATGTTCTCGGCGGGGGCGGAGGCGGCGAGCACGAGGGCCGCCGCGAGGATCGTGAGGGATTTCAAGGATTTCATTTGAGGATTTAGGTTTAAGGTTTTTGCGGGGCCGGCGGAATGCACGCCGCCGACCCCGCGAGGAACAACACTGCAAACTAGAACTTCCACATGAGGTCGAACAGGAAGTGGCCGACCGAGGTCGGGCCGGTGCCGGGGAACGGGTTGTTCACCTGCTCGGTGAAGTAGAGCGTCATCGTCCCGGAGAAGGCGTCCGTGAAGTTGTAAACGGTCTTCAGGACGTGGCCCTTGACGTTGGTGCCGCCCTTGAAGCCCGGGCCCGCGTTGCGGGCCGCCGAGGCCGCGCTGTAGTAGGCGCCGAAGTCATCGTCCACGAGCTCCTCATACCACGCGTTCCCGCGCAGCAGCTCATACTTGTAGCCGATCTCCCAAAGGCCCTTGTGGCCGGCCTTGCCGAGGGTGATGCCCAGGTTCCACGCCTCGTTCTCGATGGGCGAGGAGAGGTTTTTCATCCACTCGCCACCGAGCTTGATGGGAAACGCCGCCTCATACAGCGGGAAATGATCCAGCTTGTAAGTGGTGGAGCCACCGAGCACGACGGTGTGGAAGTTGAAGTCAGGGGCCGTGCTGGCACTGTGCGTGTTGCCGCCGTTGATGTCCGGCGCGGTGCCCGTGGTCAGGTTGTTCTTGTTCTGGATGTCCAGCAACGCCGCCGACAAGGAGGTGTCCAGCTTGGGCGTCCACTTCGCGTCATACACGAGCTGCGCGCCGAGCAAGTAGGGGTCGCGGCTCGCACCGGCCCCTTGGTTGAACTCATCCAGCACCCAGAACACGCCGTTGAACTTCAGCGAGTGGTTCTCGTTGAGGTTGTAGCCCAGTTGCAACGCCGCCCCTTCCGGCTGGTAGTCCGCATCAATCACCATGGGAGACAATGCCAGCGTGCTGTCCATCTTGCCGAAAGTCACGCCGGCCATCCAATCGGCGTTGTTCACCGGCGTCCACTTCGCGTAGGCCGTGTCCAGCCAGAGGAACTTGCGGGACGCGCCATCGCTCAGGTCGGTGTTGGCCGACACCGGGTTGCCGCCGAACGCGCCGGTCGGATTGCCGGACGCGAGCCGGAAACCGATCTCGAAATCATCCAGCAAGCTGGCCGTCGCGCCGAAGCGAAGCCGGTAGCGCCAGCGGTTACGGTCGCTGGAGCTGGCACCTGAGTTATCAATCGAGTGCTGCTCGAACCGGCCCCGGAAGTCGCCGTTGAACCTGAGGCTCGTCACCCAGTCGGGCAGGCCGGTCTTGGCCGAGTAGGCGCGGTTGAAATCCTTGTCGGACTCCTCGCGGAGGTTTTGGGCTTCCTTGGTGGTCAGGATGCCCTTCTCGACGAGCTTGTCAATCAGGCTGTCTGCGTTTTGCGCTTGCGCGCAGGGAACGACTGCGGCGAGCGCGCCAGCAGCCAGTGCGAGTTTGGTCGTGTGCTTCATTACAGTGTTAGTGAATCGGTGTCGGTTTTGACACGGCCAATGTGCCGATGCCCCGTGACGAACAAAGGTCGGGAAAGTTACAAGTGTGTGACACGCGAAAGCACCGCGCCCCCGGCCAGCGCCACGTTCGCGCCAGCCGGGGGCGGGTTTCGTCCTTTGTTTGCAGGCTTACAACGCCGTGTCCGTCTTTTCCCCGCTGTAGGTCGTGCCCTGGCTGTTTTGGGCGCGCGTGCGGAAGGTCACGTCCGTCCCGGTCAGCGCGCCGGTGGCCACGGTCTGGCCCGCGAGGATCACGAGCGTGTCGTGGCCGAACTCCGCGTCCACGCCGACGATCTTCCATTGCAGGTGGAGTGTCGTGGCGTGCGCGCCGCCGCCCGAGGTGTAGGCCACGGCGAAGTGTCCGCCCGCCGACGGCGTCACCGTGCTGATCTGGAGCGCGCTGGGCGGGGGCGTGTGCGGGCCGGTGTCAATCTGCGAGAGCGCCTCCAGCTCGTCCGAGCCGGCGGCGAAGTTCCCCGACCACGCGTCGAACCACCGCTTGTTGTTCTTGTCCACCTTGGCCGTCGCCTTGCGCAGCGCGGAACGCTTTTTGTTCAGCGCGGACTTCGCGTCCTCCACGGCCTGCTCCAGGCCGGGCATCGCGTTGACCAGCGCCTGCAAATCCGCCAGCTCCACGTCGTCCCCGCCGGGCACGGCGTTCTTGATGGTCAGCGGATCCCCCGGCGGCGCCAGCGCGGCCTGCCCCGCGTTGTAACGCGTGACCACGCCGATGACGCGCCGCCCCCGTGCGACCGCATTCTCCGGCGTGTTGGGTTCGATGGCGCGGCAGTTTTCGATTTCCCCGTGCAGGTCGCTGTCCGGTTCGAGCTGGCCCTCGGCAGCACGGGGGAAACGGATGGTCAGGTCCGCGAGTTCGGCGGTCTTATTGCGCACGGCGGCCCGCGCGAGGTCGAGGTCGTCCTGCGCGGCATCGCGCTGGCCGGCGGCGGTGAAGATGGCGGCCACATCCGTGGTGTGTTGGGCGAGCGTGAGCTTCCCCACTTTCAAGTCCTCGTCAAAGGTGCCCCACACGCCGATGGTTTGCTGGCCGCGGGTGTGCACGACTTCATGGTATTCTGGCATAGGTTGACTCCGTTCGGTTTTTGGTTGGCTGACGCCCCACTAATACACGCGCGGCGGCGCTTGTCAAATGGCAGACCGGTCAAGTTGGCAGGGCGGGCAGTCCTCTGCCCGCCGGGGTGTCGGCGGCAGAGGACACGTTGGGTTCACGCGCGGCGCGCAGGGGACTGCGCGCCCTACCAGCGTCGGGTTGTTGTCGCTTTGCGTCCAGCCGCGACCGCAACACAATCCTAGGCCAGCCTCTCATTGGCACCGGGCTTCAGCCCGGTGTCAGGCGCGGGGACACCGCAGCCGTTTCAACGGCTTTGGCCCGCGGCTCCGGACGGATGTGCGGGGGCAAACCGTTGAAACGGTTCGCTGCGCTCCGGTTGGGCCGACCCCCGGCTTCAGCCGGGTGCTAATGAGAGGGCATCCGACGCCGCCCGCAGCCCCGCGAGGCACGCCGGAACCGCAACACGGTTTTCTTGGAACACTGGTTGGGTCGGTTGGAACACCTTTTGGCCTCGTTGGAACGCTTCATGGGCCGGTTGGAACACTGGTTGGGCCGGTTAGAACGCTTCACGGAGCGGTTGGAAGACCTGATGGGCTGGTTGGAGCGCTGCGTGGGCTGGTTGGAACGCTTGAGGGAGCAATTGGGAGGCTCAGTGGGCCGGTTGGAACGTCTTACGGGCCGATTGGAATGTATTTTCCCCCGGTTGGAACGCTTCACGGGCCGGTTGGAGCTTCCAACCGGGCCAATGTGTCTTCCAACCGAGCCAACTTGCCTTCCAACTAGGCCGTGATGCGCTCCAATTGCCGTCCGATGCAGTCCAAACCCAGCCTGTTGCCTCCCAACTGCGCCAAGTTGTCTCCCAATCAGCTCATTTTGCCTCCCAAGTGGCAAAACAGGCGTTCCAAGCTTGACGCTAAGTCCACCTGGCCTTATCGCAACCCGCCACAAACAAAGCGCCAGCCTCCGAATGCCATGATTTTGTCCATCCTGCATCCTCACCGCATGACCAATGCCGCTGTCCGCCTGCTCGCCGTCCTCAGCCTGATTGCCTTCGGCTCCGGCCTGCGCGCCGCCGAGGCCACTAACCAGCCCATTCGTCTGCCGGACATCACCGTCTTCGGCCCGATGGTCCCCGTCGCCAGCGAGGAGCTGAAGGCGGGCGAGTATCAGCAACCGGAGTGGACGCAGCACCGGCGCTTCCCCACCACGCGCGTCTATTTGCAGAAGCAGCCGTGGGAGGTGGGCTTCGAGCAGTGGTGGCGCGGGCGCTTCCGGCGCGACGGCACGCAGCAGCACCGCTTCCAGAGCGAAGTCGAGGTCGGCCTGCCCAAGCGGATGCAGCTCGACCTCTACGAGAACTGGACCAGCAACGAGCGGGGGCAGATGCGGCAGTTGAGCCACGCCGTCGAGCTGCGCTGGGCGCTGGCGGACTGGGGGAAAATTCCCCTCAACCCGACGCTCTACGGCGAGTGGCAGTTCGTGGACCCCGCGCGCGGCGGCGACGTGTGGGAGGTGAAGCTGCTCCTGGGCGAGGAACTCGCGCCCCGCTGGCACTGGGGCTTGAACCTCATCTACGAGCAGGAGGCCGGACAGGGCCGCGCCACCGAGGCGGCCTGGAGCCAGGGCGTGAGCTACACGTTCATTGACCAGCAGTTGAGCGGCGGCCTCGAGATGCGCTTCGCCCACGAGACGGCGCGGGGCACCCGCAGCCTGCCGGACATCACCTACATGATCGGGCCGAGCGCGCAGTGGCGCGTGGGCAGCCGGGGGCACATTGACTTCGTGAACCTGTTCGGCGTGACGCGCGACGCGCCCAAGGTGGAGTCGTTCGTGGTGTTCAGCCTCGACCTCGGCGGCGTGAAGGGCAGCGGCCGCTACGCGCCGGCCTCGCTCAAGAGCAATTAGCCACGCCGGCGCACAGACCTGGCGGCGAAATTGTAACACAAACGTTCGTTGACACGGCCCGGGCCGGGGTAGAATCGCGGCGTGAAACTCTCGCAACTTGCCGCCCGCGCCATCGCCCTCGCCCATGCCGCCGATGACGCCGCCGAGGCGTCCAAGACCGCCGAAACGAAGGCCAATGTCGCCGCTGCCAACTTGAAACAGGCCAAGGCGCGCTTGAAGACCGCGCGCAAGGCCGCCAAGGCCGCCAAACGCGAGGCCCGCGCCACCGAGGAAGCCGCCACCGAAGCCGCGTTGACCGCCAAGCAAGCCCGCAAGCAGGCCGGGCGCGCCGCGCAGGCCGTCGCCAAGGCCAGGCAGAACGCGAAGCCGAAGAAAAAGCCGGCCCCGGCGCGAAAGAAGCAGGCGGCGACCCGAAGCGCGCGTGCCAAAGCGACGCCGCGCCAGCCCGTCGCGCGCGTCCAGCCCGCCGCTCCTCC